>JBAVOA010000633.1:0-1665 GCA_049691635.1 Aestuariivirga sp.
TGCCGGAATTCTTCACCCCCACTGCCTCCCACGTCCAATTGATCGCCGAGTTGAAAGCCGATCCGGCCCGCCACCGCGCCATTGCCGCGGGCCGCGCCGTCGATCCCGAACTGGTGATGGGCCTCGACTTTCAAGCAGGAGCCGATGGTCTCGCCCACAGCCTGCAGATGCACCCCGACGGCAGCAGCGATGTGGTCAGCCACCGCCCCGCCGAACTGCCCCGCGCCGTGCGCTGGATGACCCGCACCGCCGACCAGGATGCCATGGGCCTCGTGCTGCCCTCGACAGCCGAAGCCGATGGTTACACCGCCGAAAAGGCCAAGGGCAATGTGAAGAGTCTCGCCTTTCAGGAAGAGTGGCGCTGCAGTCTTTCCTTCGGCTCACTGGACAAGGCCCAAACCGCCGCCTTGCAAAGCCAGGTCGAGGCCATCAGGAAAGCCCGGCCCTGACATGCCTTGACGCCGCGGCCCTGCTCCATCATACATCGCCAAATTCCCGGAGATTCCATGATGACCAGCCCGAAAAAGGCCAAGGCCAAACCACGCAAGGCTTTCAGCGATTGGCAAACGCCCCGCATCACCGGCCTGCTTGTCCTGGCCGATGGCATGGTCATCGAGGGCCAGGGCTTCGGCGCCGAAGGCGAGGCCGTGGGCGAGGTCTGCTTCAACACCGCCATGACCGGCTATCAGGAAGTCCTCACCGACCCCTCCTACGCCGGCCAGATCGTCACCTTCACCTTCCCCCACATCGGCAATGTCGGCACCAATGACGACGACCTCGAAACCACCAACCTCGCCGCCTCCGCCGCGGTCAAGGCCTGCATCGTCAAGGCCACCGTCACCGAGCCCGCCAACTACCGCTCCCACAAGCATTTCGACAAATGGCTGAAGGCCAAAGGCATCATCGGGCTTTCCGGCGTGGACACCCGCGCGCTCACCAATTTGATCCGCGACAAAGGCATGCCCAACGGCGTCGTTGCCCACAGCGCCAGGGGCAAGTTCGATGTGAAGAAACTCATCGCCATGGCCAAGGCCTGGGGCGGCCTCGAAGGCCTCGACCTCGCCAAGGATGTCTCGCTGACGCAGCGCCTGGAGTGGGACGAGAAGGAATGGGATTGGACCACCGGCTACACCCGCGCCGATGGCGGAAAATATAAAGTCGTCGCCATCGACTACGGCCTCAAGCGCAATATCCTGCGTTGCCTGACGTCCGTGGGCTGCGATGTCACCGTGGTTCCCGCCAACGCCAGGGCGCAAGATATTCTGGCCATGAATCCCGATGGCATTTTCCTCTCCAACGGCCCGGGCGATCCCGCCGCCACCGGCGCATACGCCGTGCCCGAAATCCAGAAACTCGTCGCCTCCGGCAAGCCTGTCTTCGGCATCTGCCTCGGCCACCAGATGCTGGGCCTCGCCCTCGGCGCTAAAACCAAAAAGATGCACCAGGGCCACCACGGCGCCAATCATCCGGTCATGGATTTCACCACCAGCAAGGTGGAAATCACCAGCATGAATCATGGCTTCACGGTTGATCGCGCCACCCTGCCCGACGGAGTGAAAGAAACCCACGTCTCGCTCTTTGACGGCTCCAACGCCGGCCTCGCCCTCGAAGGCCACCCCGTCTTCTCCGTGCAATACCACCCCGAAGCCTCCCCCGGCCCCCAGG
>JBAVOA010000634.1:0-14784 GCA_049691635.1 Aestuariivirga sp.
GCACGAACTCTTCACACGCTTATGGTCGGAAAACCGGTTTGGCAAGCAGAGCTCCTAGCCCTTGCATTCGAAGGAATGGCAATATTTGCTTAAGGGCGCATCCACTGAACCGGCAGCAGGCCACAGAGCAATTTGAGATTTTACATCCAGACGCCGAAACTGAAGATGTTTCCAGCGCAACTCAGCAAATTCAGACCGGCTTCACCAGTTCGGCTGCAAGGCTTGGAGTTGACAGGCAGAGCCGATAACTTCAAATGTTAGCCGCGCGATTCAAACAGGCGCGTTGAGTTTTGGCATATGGATATCTGAACTCTGGTGTCACCTGCAAGCAAGAGCCCAAAAGACAGAGGCGTAACGGCGCGACAGGTCGCAGATCGTGCAGGCGTGTCGATTTCTGCTGTATCACGCGCGTTTACATATGGCGCCAGCGTGGCGCCTGCAACGCGCGAGAGAATACTCTTGGCAGCTGATTCACTCGGCTACCAGCCGAACGTCATGGCGCGAAGCCTCATGACCGGACGTACCGAGTTGATCGGCCTCGTTTCCAACAATTTTGATAACCCTGCCTTCATGGAGATTTTTGACCTGTTCACGCGCGGGCTGCAGGATAACGGCCTGCGCCCCCTCCTCGTGAATCTGTCTGCAGATTCTCATCCCCGGGAAGCCGTTGACATGCTTCGGCAATACAGCGTTGACGGCGTGATTGTCGCATCCTCAACCATATCGCCAGAGTTTATCAGTGGCTGCCTCACAGCAAACATCCCTTTTGTGCATGCATTTGGCAAGGCCACACAAAAACAGCGCTACCCCACCGTGAGCGCCGACAATGTTCAAGGCGGCCAGCTGGCCGCTCAAACACTCTTGCACCATGGCTATCGACGCGTCTCCTTTCTTGGTGGACCACAGACTGCGAGTTCGACGCAGGACAGGCTTCAGGGCTTTCAAAGCGGATTGAAAGCCCGGGGCCTAACTCCGGTGATTGTAAAGTTCGCACCACGCTATTCCCACGAAGATGGCCACATTCTGATGATGCGACTTTTGCAGGTCGAGGGTATTGAAGCGGTCTTTTGTGGCGACGACATCCTTGCCATGGGCGCACTTGATGCCTGCAAGGAACAGGATATTTCAGTTCCCCGCGATATTGGTATCCTTGGCTTCAATGACATCGCCATGGCATCCTGGGCGTCATATAATCTGTCCACAATACGACAACCAATCGCGGACATCATCATTGCTGCCGTTCAACTTGCCATCAAATCAATAAGGCGCCCGGACAGTTCAATCAGACCGACTCTCCTGCCCTGCGAAGTCAAGTTGCGCGGCACTCTGCGACAGCTGTAGATGCAAGACCCATTTTGCCGCAACAGCAAGGTAGCTGCGACACAGAGTGAAAGCTCAGCAAATGAATGCAGTGCGGCAGAACACGCCAGATGAAGGAAACACCCAGCATGTTGGCGGTTGTCACGACCGGCATTGGTGACTACGACAAGCTCATGTTGACTGAGTTGGCAGTTCCCAAACTGGCCCAGGGCGAAGCCCTATTGAAAGTTCTCGCAGTGGGCGTGAACAATGCGGATATTAACACTCACCCTGGATAGTATTCTTCATCCGTTACCACAGGGCCCATAGAGGCCGCGTTCCCCTCACCAGAATCCGAAAAAGTCGGTGGCTGGAATGGGGCAACTCTGTTTCTGATCATCCAAGGCACTGATTGCTGTGGCAGGGTTGTCGCAGTAGCGGACGGCCGGAACGAGGCTATGATTAGGGCGCGCGTTCTCGTGCGTGCGTGCGCCCCAAAGGTTACCGATCCAAGCAAATGGTGTGGATGGGTTCAGATTTTGACGGTGCCTTTTCGCAATTTGTTAAAGTTTCGGCAACCGAGGTTTTTGCGATCGAGTGTGAGTGGACTGATGCCGAACTTGCCACCATCCCATGCGCCTGTGCGACGGCAGAGAACATGTTGCACCGGGCAGGTGTCGCTATGGGCGCACGTCCTCATCACAGGAGCATCAGGGGGTGTTGGGTCTGCTGCTGTCCAGCTTGCCAAACGGCGTGGCGCCTTAGTGACTGGAGTTGCGACTAGATTAAAGCTTGCCGCGATCCGCTCCATTGGCGCCGATCATGCAATCAAGCGGGATGCCGATCTCCTGACTGTCCTGGGCAAGGAAAGCATCGATGTGGCCGTCGAAAATGTGGGCGGTCGTTTTCGCGAACTTTTTGAATGTTTTGAAGCGAGGCAGTACGTATGTGGCCTCGGGTGCCATAGCAAGCCCGCATGTGGACCTTGATTTGCGGAAGTTATACCTCAAGGATCTTTCACTGCTCGGTTGTTCGGCCTGGGACAAGCCGGCGCTCCACAATCTGGTCGCTTACATCGAACGCGGCGAAATCTGACCTCTCCTCTAAACAACCTATCCACTCAATCAGATTGCGTCAGCGCAATGTGATTTCATCGAGAAGCGTCATGTCGGTAAGTTGGTTTTGATACCGCCGTCGTGATGTGAGAAGCAAGTTCTAGTTGCGCAAGCTTGACGGACGTGCGTCCACCCACCGACCTCCGGCCTTTGCCGATTCGACCGACGCCTTGATCGCCGCTATAGAGCGAAGTCCATCAATTGCTGTTGGAAAATGCATAGCGTGAGGATTGACGATACCACCAGAACGGCGGGCCTCAATTGCGTCGGCAAGGTCATTATAAATGTTGGCGAAGGCTACCAACATTCCTTCTGAGTGCCCCGTGGCGATGCGCGTTGCGCGCTCAGCGTCGGGGGACAGACCAGCGCTGCCTCTTTCAATGGTTTCTATGCGGCCATTGAGGGGAGTCCACTGCAATTGATCAGGCCACTGTTGGGCCCAGCGCAAACCACCCTTCTCACCGAAGACCCGAATATTGAAACCATGGAAACTGCCGACTGCCACGGAGCTGGTCCACAAGCGCACAGTCGTTCCACCATCCATGCGGACGTTGACCATGGCATCATCTTCCAATTTGCGGCTGGCAATGGCAGACACAAAATCGGCTGAAAGTTCACGGGCATTCTGGCCCGATACGAAACTTGCCAGATGCAATGCGTGAATGCCGCAATCAGCAAACTGCCCTGAAATGCCGGCCTGGGCCGGATCATATCGCCAGCGCATACGCGGGTTTTCTGCGTCTGAAGCGTCAGCGTGAAAGCCGTGTGAGAACTCAACTACTATGAGCCTGATTTTGCCCAAGTCGCCCCGCGCCACCATGGCCCGCATATGTCGCACCAAAGAATAACCAGTGTATCCATAGTTGACGGCACAGATGCTTCCCGTGCGCTTTGCAGTGGCTGCAATGTCTTCGGCCTCTTCGACCGTTACGGTCATCGGCTTTTCACACAGCACATGAATGCCTGCCTCAAGAAAGGCTTTGCTGATCGCGTAATGCGAGGAATTGGGCGTAGCGACGGTGACGAGGTCGATGCGGTCCTTGCGGTCCTTCTCACCTGCCAACATGTCTTGCCAGCTGCCATAGGCACGGTCTTCAGCAATCCCGAGCCGGATGGCGAAATCGCGGCTCTTCACTGGGTCCACATCGAGCGCACCCGCTTTCAAGTCAAAGCGTGCATCCAGTGCAGAACTGATGCGATGCACCGGTCCGATCTGGCTTCCTTCGCCACCACCAATCATGCCCCAGGCAAAACGTGCCATTTGCGACTCCACGATCTAGAAATTGATTGTACGAAGGTATTCTCGGTTGGCGCGCGCATCATCAACAGGACTTGTCGGCCCTGCCGGATCGCAATCCTGTTCGACGGTGCACCAACCGTCGTAGCTTGTATCGAGCAAGAGTTGCCTCACGGCCTTAAAGTCCGTCATGCCCTTGCCGAGATTGCAGAAGATGCCCTGCCCGCAGGCTTTGTAGAAATCCGTTCGATTGGAAATCACGTCCGCTCTGACGGTAGGGTCGATATCCTTGAAGTGAACGTAGGATAGCCTGCCCCTATGCCGTTGCATGAAAGAAACCGGGTCGAAACCTGCATAATGCGAATGGCCCGTATCGAGACAGAGTTTAAGCAGCTTGGCATCGACTTCAGCAAGCAAACGTTCTACTTCGGTTTCAAAATCCATAAAACCTGCCGCGTGGGGATGCAGTGAAACGGTCAGACCAAACTCCTCGCTCCCCACTTTTGCAATGTCGCGAAAGCGGTTAGCAAAACCATGCCATTCCGCAATTGACATTTGTGCCGCCTCGTTTGGCCTCCCGGCAGTCGGCGCGCGGCGTGGAGAAATAGAATCGATGAGGACCAGATGCTCTGCGCCATGTGCGACGAGAGACCTGCATGTGCGTAGCGCAGCATCCTTCACTTCGTCCCACTTGCGTGCATCATGAAAGGGCCGGAATACGACACCACCAATCACCTGCAATTGACGTTCAGCGAGAGCACCAGCCAGAATGGCCGGGTCCTCTGGCATGAAGCCGATGGGGCCAAGCTCAATGCCGTCGTAGCCAGCGGCTTTGCACTCATCGAGCACACGCTGCCATGATGGGTTGCGCGGATCATCCGCAAACTCGACGCCCCAGGAACAGGGTGCATTGCCAATCTTGATCGTCACTTCACACCTTCAAACTTTCCCAATATCCACCCAACCGCGTCCCTCGTAGGAACGCCATGCAGCTTCAATAATCTGGTTCACCAACATGCCATCACGGAATGTTGGCCACTTCGGTTTACCTTCGTGAATGGCCTGCAAAAAATCTCGCGCCTCAATGATAATCTGGTCCTGATAGCCGGTGCCGTGACCAGGCCCAAGACAAAACGGCTTGTAATCCGGATGCAATGGCCCTGTGAGGATCTTGGCAAAGCCACGTCGATCCTCAGCACCATCAGCACGGTAAAGCCAGATTGCGTTCTGATCTTCCTGGTCAAAGCGGATGGAACCTTTGGTGCCGTATATTTCATAGGCGTATCCCATCTTGCGGCCTGTCGCGATGCGGCTGATGAAAAGCTGACCCATGGCTCCATTGGCGAAACGGCACATGATAGCGCTCTGATCGTCATTGCTGACTTCAACCCCACCCCTCGTCTTGTGAACGGTTGCGATGTCAGCCACCAAGGACGTAATTGGACCAGCCAATGCCAGAGCTGCGTTGATGATGTGCGGGGCGAGATCGCCCATGTTGCCGTTGGCAGGCCCCTGTGTACGCCAGTCTCCGGGCAGCGAAGCATCGGCGAGAAAGTCTTCCGTATGCTCTGCCCGAAAAAATGCGATGTCACCAATTTCGCCGCGGGCAATGATTTGCCGCGCCAACTGTGAAGCAGGTGTGCGAATGTAATTGAAGCCCACCATGTGAATGCATCCGCTCTTTTCTGCGGCATCTACCATCACCCGGCTTTGATCGACACTGAGTCCAAGTGGTTTCTCACACAGCACATGTTTGCCGCGTGCAAGAGCGGCCAAGGCTATGCCGTGATGTGTTTCCTGCGGGCTCGCAATGACAACGGCCTGCACGGCGGGATCGTTGACCAGCTTATGCCAATCCGACGTGGATCGTTTGAAGCCAAATTGTCTGGCTTTGTTCGCAGCACCGGCTTCTGTTGTCGTGCAGATCACCTCAAGCGAAGGGCGAAGCGCGGTATCGAAAACGGCGCCGACTGCCGTCATGGCAACGGCGTGTGCCTTGCCCATGTAGCCCCCACCGACGATTCCCACACCAATTCGCGTCACGAGCGGACCCTTCGTTGCAAGCGCTTGCAATATGACTAGACACCACCTAGTCTGAACCGTCAAGTCCGTGTGGAGATCGCCATGTCACAACAGCAACGCAGCGTACGCTTGACCATGGCCCAGGCACTCGTGCGCCATTTGGTCAACCAGTTCATTGAAATCGATGGTGTCAAACTGCGTCTCTGTGGCGGGGGCTTTGGCATTTTTGGCCATGGCAATGTCATTTGTTTGGGCGAAGCATTGCATGAATTCCGCCATGAATTGCCCCTTTGGCGCGGCCAGAACGAACAATCCATGGCACTGGCAGCTGTGGCCTATGCCAAGCAGAAGTTACGCCGTCGCTTCATGTTTGCAACCGCCTCTGCAGGCCCCGGCACAACCAACATGGTGACAGCAGCTGCGGTCGCCCATACCAACCGTTTGCCTATTCTCTTCCTCTGCGGCGATACCTATGTCAGCCGCCTCCCCGACCCCGTGTTGCAGCAGGTGGAACATTTTGGTGATCCGACCATCACCGTCAACGATGCCTTCAAGAGTGTTACCCGCTATTGGGATCGGATTACTCATCCCGCACAGATACTTCATTCCCTGCCCAAGGCCATTACAACTATGTTGGACCCTGCTGATTGCGGGCCGGTGTTCTTGGGATTGCCGCAGGATGTTCAAGGCTGGAGCTATGACTATCCGGAAGAGTTCTTTGCCGAACGCATTCACCACATTCGCCGCCAAACGCCCGATCATACTGAAATTGTGGCGGCTGCCCTCACACTCAAAGCCGCCAAGCGCCCATTGATCATCGCAGGTGGTGGAGTACAATATTCAGGCGCCACCAACGAGCTTCAACAATTCGCCGAAACCCACAATATTCCGGTTGTTGAAACCATCGCCGGCCGGGCCAATCTTGTTCACGGCCATGCCTTGAATATTGGCCCACTCGGCGTCACCGGGTCCAACTCGGCCAACGCAATTGCAGCACAGACCGATTGCATTCTGGCTGTCGGCACTCGATTGCAAGACTTCATCACAGGCTCTTGGACGGCATTCGATCGAGATGCCCGCATCATCGCCGCCAATGTCGGGCGATTTGACGCGAGCAAACACATGGCGTTGCCGGTGGTCGGTGACGCTTTACTGTCCTTGGTCAAGCTATCTCAATCTCTGGGGGATTTCCGCGCTGGCGATGAATGGACTGCAAGTGCCGATGCCGAACGCAAGGCCTGGGACGCCTATGTGGGAGTCAACATCAGTCCTACGACAGCGGCAGGAAGCAACCGTCCCATGTCTTATGCGCAAGTGATTGGCGTCATCAACGCACTTTGCCATCCACGTGACCGCATTGTTGCCGCCGCCGGTGGACTTCCCGCCGAGGTTGCCGCAAACTGGCGCACACTCTCCACAGGCTCAGTCGATGTCGAATTTGGTTACTCCTGCATGGGCTATGAAATCGCCGGTGGTTGGGGTGCCCGCATTGCGCAGATGGAAACGGAGCCAGATCGGGATACGATCATCTTCACAGGTGACGGCTCCTACCTGATGATGAACTCCGACATCTATTCGTCCGTACTCACCGGCAGAAAACTGATCATAATTGTTTGTGACAATGGCGGCTTTGCCGTTATCAACAAACTACAGAACAATACGGGCAACGTCTCTTTCAACAACCTCATTGCGGATTGCAACGTCGAGACGGAGCCTTTCGCCGTTGACTTTGCGTCGCACGCCCGTGCCATGGGTGCCGCCGCCGAGAATGTTCATTCCGTCGCCGCCCTAGCAGACGCCTTCGCGCGCGCCAAGGCCTCCAAGAAGACCTATGTCATCTGCCTCAAAGTTGATGCCCATGAAGGATGGACCAAGGAAGGCCACACGTGGTGGGAAATCGGCACACCGTCCGTTTCGAAGCGGCCGGCGGTGTTGGAGGCACATGCTGAAGTCGAGCGCGGCCGCAGTCGCCAGCGTCTGGGCGTGTAAGTCATGTTTGAGCAATTGCGGAGGAACACATTTCTGATCATAGGGCGCGCAGGGCTGGATTTGTACGCCGACCCACCGGGAACTGAGATTGAAGACGCAGAGAAATTTAGTGCCGCGTTGGGCGGTTCGGCTGCCAATATTGCGGTTGCTCTTTGCAAGCAGGGTGGCAGAGCAGCTTTGCTCACCGCAGTTTCGAATGATGCTATCGGGCGTTACACGCTGAAGGCGCTTTCGTCATATGGGGTGAATATACGTTTTATCATGAGTGTTGGAGGTGAGGTACGAAACTCGCTTGCGGTTGTCGAGACCCGGACAGAAAATTGCCAGTCAGTGATTTATCGCAATGACGCGGCAGATTTTCAAGTTACGGAAACTGACGTTGACAACATCGACTTCACTGGGTTCGCTGCAGTCATATTGACGGGCACGTCATTCGCACGGCAGCCATCGCGCGGCGCTACGTTCAAAGCCATGCGCAAGGCGCGTGAAGCAGGCTTGCTTTTGGTCATCGATATTGACTACCGCCCCTATTCGTGGAGTTCAAAGGCCGAAGCACAAACAGTGTGCCTAGAGGCTGCCAACATGTGCGATATCATTGTGGCCAATGACGAAGAGTTCACAGTGTTGGCAGGCTCGCAAAATGGGGTGGCGCTTGCAAAAGAGTTGTCGCACCAACGGGGCCGCGTGGTAGTTTATAAGAGGGGCGAAAAAGGCTGCACGACTTTCACAACTGAAGGCCACTTCGACACACCCGTCTTCCCGGTGACAGCACTAAAGCCAACTGGTGCCGGTGATGGCTTCATGGGTGGCTTCATTTCTGGACTTGTCGCCGGTGTACACCTGCCTCAGGCCGTGCGCCGTGGTGCGGCCACAGCCGCCATCGTCGTCACACGCGTAGGCTGCGCTCCCGCCATGCCCGATGCAGCCGAAGTTCATTCATTCATGCAACGGGCACAGGCCTGAAGGAATAGAAACCATGCATATCCCGCCCCACGACAACTACAACAAACCCATCATTGATATTGATGATGCGCACGTTCCGCTGAACTACTTCAACATCGTGAAGCTCGTTGAAGGGCAAACCTTCGAATATCACGTGCCTGGCTATGAGACAGGGATTGTGCCTGCCACTGGATCAGTTGACGTTGATGTTGAGGGCGAAATCTTCGCAGCGATCGGCCAGCGCGGGGTTGATGTGTGGGATGGCGAACCGGAGGGCGTCTATGTTCCATCGGGGGCGAAAGTCCAGATGGTTTGCACGTCCACACAAACCGAGGTGTTTGTTGCTGGCGCGCGGTTTGAGGGTGAACTCACACCATTTGCCGTGCGCGCCGCGGATATCGACAAGATTCAATATGGGTCTGATGACACAAAGACCCATCGCAAGATCAAGCACATCCTCGGAACGAAGTTTCATGGGCGCGTTGGTCGTCTCCTGGTGTCAGAACTGTTCACCGTAGGTCAAGGTGGCTGGTCAGGCTTTCCGCCCCACAAGCATGATACCGACAGGTTGCCGATAGAAACACGGCACGATGAGACCTACAATTTCCGTTTCCGTCCCAACCATGGCTTTGGCTTGCAACTTGTGCAACGAGAGGATGAAAAAGTTGGTAAAGCCTATCATCTGATAGACGGCTCCACAGTTGTCCTTGAGAAAGGTTATCATCCTTGTGTCGCAGCACCGGGCTATGAAATGTATTACTTCACCATTCTTGGCGGCTTGAGCCAGCGCTCACTGGTCCAATTTTTTCAGCCGACACACGCCTATCAAGTTGAAACCATACCGGGGATCAAAGACATGATCGCCAAGTTCAAATGACGGTAGCCACACTCAATGACGTTCTGAGACCTGCACTGGCCGGACATTATGCCATTGCCGGACTGGTTGTTTTGGGTTGGGAAGACGCCAAGGCGTTTGTGGAAGCTGCTGAGGAAACAAAACTGCCCGTCATCCTTCAAGCTGGCCCCGGATGCCGGAGACACACGCCTTTACCCATTCTCGGAAAGATGTTTCGCTATTTGGCTGAGCAGGCCACAGTGCCAATAGTATGCCACATCGACCACGCCCGGACTATTGAAGAATGCCGGGAAGGCATAGAGCATGGTTTCAGCTCCGTCATGATTGACGGATCAATGCTCGATCTTAGGGCGAACATTGACCTGACTGCACAAGTCGTCGCTTTGGCGAAACCCCACAACATCTCAGTGGAAGGCGAAGTGGGTGTCGTTGGTTATGCCAATGGTCCAGCGTCACTGCACACATCACCAACAGATGCAGCAACCTTTGAACGCGAGACGGGGATCGACGCACTCGCTATTTCAATTGGCAACCTCCACCTCCAAACCGAAAAAACCGCAGAAATTGACTTGGCCTCGCTGCGCGCCATTGAAGTAGTCACGAGCGCTCCTCTTGTCCTTCATGGCGGTAGCGGTATTCCCGGCGCAATACGTCGCACGTTGGCCAAAGAAGCCCGCGTTAAGAAATTCAACATCGGAACCGAACTCCGCATGGCGTTCGGCAAAGCACTGCGCCGCGCGTTTTCTGAAAAGCCGACCGAGTTCGACAGAACAGCTCTGCTCGCATCAACAATGCCGGAACTACGCCTGGCAGCGATGCATGTCATGCGCGAACTCGCTTGCAGAGACCAATAGGTAAGCCACACACAGGTTTTCAGTTTCGCTGCAAAGTGGTTTAGGAGCCTGCAGCCTGTCTTTAGGCCAAGACTGAATGAGTTGAAGCCAAATGTGCTCTGCACCCTGAAACCTCGATCATTTTGAGTTAGAGTTTTCCGCAGTATGCTCCGAGCCCAAACGCTGGACCACCCGAGGCTAGAGTTTCGGCCTTTTGGTCCAGTTTGGACCGGTTTGCAAATTCGATTGGTGCAGGCCCCTTGAGGCTCGTGTGGGATCGAGTGTGACCATAGCCTTCCGTTTCTCTCGCCTGTTCAAATCTAAACCTCGACAAACCCTCCCAACTTGGATTTGATTGAAGCTTGGAAGATCGCCGTGGCGGCGGTCTGCGTCGGAATCTTGGGGGAGGCGTCAGAGGTGACGACAGCGGCAGTGAGGACGGAAGGCATTCTCTACGGTTTGAGGTCCGTCTTGCGTGGCATATGGGCGGCCTTGCTCACCGCGGTCCTTACCGTCTCCTTCGTCATCTCCTTCACGACGATCATCTACGGCGGGTCGCTGGCTCCGCTGCTGGAGACTGGCCTCGGCCTGTCGCTGCTAGGCGCTACGCTGATGTGCGGGGTGGGTGGCTTCTTCTACAGTTTCCGCGGCACGATTTGCCATCCGCAGGACGTGACCGCCATCGTCCTGGCCGTCTCGGCGAGTGCCATGGCGGAAGCCTGGCCCGCCGACCAGGGGGATAGCCTGATGGCCACCATTGCCATGCTGATCGCCGTCACCACCGCCTTTTCCGGCTTGGTGGCCTTGGGCTTCGGCCTGTTACGCCTTGGCTTCCTGGCCCGCTTCATCCCCTATCCGGTCATCGGTGGCTTCCTCGCCGCCACCGGCTACCTGCTGCTGACCGGCGCCATCGGCATGGGCCTTGGCACACGCGTCACCGTCTGGACGCTTGGGCCCTTGCTGGAACCGGCGATGCTGCCGCTGTGGCTCCCCTGGGTACTGATCGGCGGCGGCATCGCCTTGGCGGCACGCTGGATCCGCAGCGACCAGCTGCTGCCGCTGGTCCTGCTGCTGGCCCTTGCCGGATTCTATGCCATCCTCTACGTCACCGGCATGGACCTGCAGGAGGCCGAGGACGCCGGCTTGCTGCTCGGTCCTTTCGATACCGGCGGCTTCTTCCAGGCACTCACCCTCTCGCTGGTCCTCGATGCCGATCCTTGGGCCATCTTGAGCGCCGCCCCCACAATCATGGTCGTGGCGCTGCTGACCATTCTCGGTACGCTGCTCAACGCCACGGGCCTGGAGCTCGCCCTGAACCGGGATCTCGACCTTGAGAAGGATCTGCGCGCCACGGGTATTGCCAACATCGCCGGTGCGCTCGGCGGTGGCATGACCGGATACCAGATGATCCCGGGCACCATGCTTGGTCAACGCATGGGCCTCGGCAGCGTGCTGCCGGGCCTCAGCGCCGCGGCGGGCTGTCTGCTGATCTTCATCTACGGCGCCACTCTCCTCTCGGCCTTGCCGGCGGGCCTCTTCGTCGCTGTGATCGCCTATCTCGGCCTCGACCTGCTGATCACCTGGCTCTGGATCCGGCGCCGGCAGTTCTCGCTCACCGACTATTCACTGGTGCTCCTGATCCTCGTGGTGGCCGCCACCAGCGGCATCTTCCGGGCACTCGGGATCGGCATCCTGGCGGCGGCGGCGATGTTCATCGTCTCCTTCGCGCGGGTCAACGTGGTGCGGCTGCGCTCGACGCTGGCCAGCCGGCGCTCGCTGGTCGAACGCAGCGGCGCCGAGGTCAACTACCTCATGCAGGTGGGCCACCAAGCCGTGGTGATCGAGCTCAGCGGTTTCCTATTCTTCGGCACCGCCAATGCGCTGGTGGATCGCGTCCACGCTGAACTGTCGCGCAAGAGGGCGCCGCGCTTCGTGGTGATCGACTTTGGGCGTATTCACGGCCTCGATGCCTCGGCTGCCTATTCGTTGGGCAAGCTGTCGCGGCTCTGCACCGAGGCTGGCATCAGGCTCATCTTCAGCGGGCTGCCGCGGTTTCAGGAGGCGCGCTATCGCGAGATTGCAGGCGCGGCAGACCGGACGCTATTCACCGACACGCTCGACGAGGCGCTGCAGTCACTTGAGTCGGAGCTTCTGTCGGCCCGGACGGACAGCGAACCTGACGCGGGCTCCAAACTCCTCGACGATCTCCTGGCGCTCAGTGATAGGCCCCAGTTCGCTGGCAAGTTCCGGCGTGTGACGCTGAATGCGGGCGACGTGCTGCTGCGTCAAGGGGCGGAGTCGCAGGAGATGTTTGTGCTGCTCTCGGGCGCGATGCGCGCCGAGGTGGCGCGCCCGACCGGTGAACCAGTCATCGTAGCGCGCTTCATGCCCGGCGCGCCCATCGGCGAAATCGCCTTCTATGGCAGCACGGCGCGCATCGCCACAGTACTTGCGGAGGAACCTTCGGTGCTGGTGAAGATCGACGCCGAAAGCCTCGTCCGGTCGGGCGACGATCACGACCCAGCCACCATGCTTCACCATTACTTGGCCGTGAATCTTGCCAGGCGACTCATGAACATGACACGGCTGATGCGCGACGCCGATTTCTGACGGGCGAGGCTTTTTGGGATCGAAAACCGCAGCCATCAATTTCTGTTTCCCCATCGAATGGCCTTGTATGCTTATCAAGCGCAACCTATCTCGATCCCGACGACAAAGGGTATGTGAACAAAGTGGTCGGTGTGGATCAACATGAGCAAGGCGGTCTGACTGAGGTCCGGCGTTGCCCCAATCGTCGCCAGGCAGAACAATATGCTTTGGTATTGACGGCCATGGGAATGCGGTCATCAATTGTGCCGGAAGGCAATTTCTTGACCCTGCATGTTGCGCCGGAAGACGCCGAAAGGGCCGATGACGAACTCGCGGCCTATGACAGCGAAAACCGCGAGCGCCCGCACGAGGGAGATTGGTTGCGCTCGGCATTTCCACCCATCGAGGTGGCGATGGTTTACTGGGTCGTATTGTTGTTCTTTTTTGCTGCCGGGCGCCACGAAGCTTTTTCTTTCGACTGGATCGGCAAAGGGGCGGTGCAGTCAGGATTTATGCTCAAGGGCGAGTGGTGGCGCGCGGTCACGGCACTGTGCCTTCATGCCAACGGCACGCATCTTCTCGGCAATCTCGTATTCGGCACGGTCTTTCTGCTGCTCCTGGCCCAGGTCACCGGTGCTGGTGTTGCCGGGCTTTCAATGGTCGTCGCTGGCGCGGTGGGCAATGTTATAAGTGCGCTCGTGCAATCACCGGCGTACACATCTATCGGCGCCTCCACCGCGATATTTGCCAGCATCGGCATGCTTGTCGCATTGCGCCAGGTGAGGCGCCGAGATCAACCAATCTCCACACCGCGCAAATGGACGCCGCTGGCCGGTGGATTTGGGCTACTAATATTTCTGGGCCTCAGTGGAGAGAATACTGACATTCTTGCTCATATACTCGGTTTTGGCGCTGGCATAGTCGGGGGATGGTTGCTTGCAAAGTGGGACCACGATTGGGCCAATGATCGACGATTGCAATGGAAATGTGCTGGCACCGCTGGCGCAGCGGTGGTTTTCGCTTGGGCGGCGGCTCTCGCCTAAGGTTGTCCTGGTCGTGCTTGGATTGCGGTAATCCCCACATCGAGCACCAATTGTAGAGTGTCGCTGTGCTGATGCCGTGCTCCTGGCACAGGTCAGCCACTGGCATCCATCTTCCGCCTGACACAGGATCGCGACAATCTGCCCTTACGCGAAACGGCTCTTCTTCATCCGAATTTCCTCGTTCAAGATACCGAGAAAATTCTACTTCCAAAACCCCCTCAGAATCGAAGGGACTAACCCCTTGTAGAGTTCCCGAAATCAAGCGTAAAACCCTTATGGTTCCAGCGCAAATTCGCCACCAGCAAAAGGTCGCCTGTCCAATCTGGGGGAACAACGCCATTCGCTTGCTTTATTGCAAGGGCATTGAACACTATTGAGCCGGGATTCTCGTATTCATGATGGGAGTGGTCGCGCCGTTCACGTGATATTTGTGGCATAGCAAACAGTCTTGACGCGCCTTGCCGCTGGCGTGACATGTCTGGCAGAGCTCCTTCTTCACCGCACCGAAACTGGGCACGAAGTTTTGCGGATTGCCCTGCTCGTAGCTCTTGAGATACGGGCGGCCTTTTTCAAGGTTATGGCAGGTCAGACAGCCGCGATTGTCCATGATGCCGAAATGCGGCTCATGGATGAAATTCGTGAATCGTCCCTGTTTGCTCTTGACCGAAGCCGGTGAGAAATTGACGACTTGCCCTTTGCCGCGAATATCGTCAACGCTGTGGCATTTCGTGCATGACCCCTGAGCATCCTTGCCAGTGAGAAAATCGAAGACCGCGGCCGCGGGGCTCGCATCACCTTTCGGCGCTTGGAGACCGGTCCAAGTGAGCCAAGAGTAGATGAATTTGTCCTTATGGCCTGT
>JBAVOA010000635.1:0-2392 GCA_049691635.1 Aestuariivirga sp.
CCGCCTGCTGCGCCTCTCTTTCTCCGGTGAACTGGCCTATGAAGTCCACGTGCCAGCCGACTATGCCCATGCGCTTTGGGAGCATTTCCTGAAAGTGGCTGCACCCCTCGGCATCAAACCCTATGGCCTTGAGGCGCTGGCGAGCCTGCGCATCGAAAAGGGCCATGTGGCGGGACTGGAGCTCGATCACCGCAACACACTCGATGATCTGGGCCTTGGCAAGATGGCGGGCAAGGAAAAGGCCTATGTCGGCAAGGAGCTGCGCCAGCGCGAAGCCTTGCAGGCGCCCGAACGCTGGAGCCTTGTCGGCATCGAATTGCTGGAGCCCGATAAGAAACTGCGTGGCGGCTCCATCCTGTTTTCTGCGGCTGACGAAATCAAGGGCCACGGCCGTGGCTATATCACATCGGTCACCTGGTCCACCGAACTGAACAAGTTCATCGCCCTCGGCCTCTACCAGGGCGGGTTGAAACACGAGGGCGAAGACATCATCTGCGCCTTCCCCCTGAAGAACGAGCAGGTGAAAGCCCGCATCGTCTCGCCGCACTTTATTGACCGGGAAGGAGCGCGCCTCAATGCTTGACCGCCGCTCAGCCCTGGCCAGCGCCAAACCCTATGCAAGCCCCGTCCTGCAGATCGGCGAAGCGCGAGGCTTTTCCCTGTTGCAGGCCGCAGGGCCCGCAAAGGCCCTAAGCCCGATCACCGGCAAGCTGCCAGCCAAAGTTGGAATGGCGTCGCAAGCCGAAGGCCGCAGCCTCATGCGCACCGCGGAAAATCAATTCTGGATCATCGGGCCGGAAAACGATGACATCGCGGCGAAGCTGCAGGACATTGCCATCCTCACCCCGCTGTCCCACAGCCGTACCCGGATATTTATCGAAGGCGCCCCGGCGCGCGATGTTCTGAGCAAGGGCATTCCCCTCGATTTTCATCCCGCCGTTTTCAAACCCGGCATGTTCGCCATGACCGGCCTCCACCACACGCCGGTGCTGGTCCACTGTGTGAGTGACAACCGCTTCGAAATCTACGCGCTGCGCACCTTTGCGCTCGGCGTCTACGACTGGCTGACTGACGCTGCCCTGGAATTTGCCGCATGAAGGATATTCTCGATCTCGCCCGTTATCCCCTGGATAAACCCGGCACACCGCCGTGGACCGCATTGGTGGAGAAATGCCGCGCCGACCTTGCGCGCGACGGCATGTTCAATCTTGAGGGCTTTGTGAAGCCGGAGGCGCTCAGCCGCGCGGTGGCCGAATTGCAGCCCGTGCTTGATACGCTGTCTTTCACCCACAAGCGCCTGCACAATATCTATTTCCGGAAGGAAATTCCCGGGCTGAGCGATGATCATCCCGCCCTCCGCAAGACCCAGACAATCAACCATACGGTGTGCTATGACCAGATTCCGGGCAGCGTTCCGGCCTGGATCTATGAATGGCCAGGCTTTAACGTGTTCCTTGCCGCCACCATGCAAAAGGAAACCCTGTTTCCCATGCGCGATCCCCTCGCGCGCCTGAACGTGATGGCCTACCGCGATGGTGAAGCCCTGAACTGGCATTTCGACCGCAGCGAATTCACCACCACGATCTTGTTACAAGCGCCCGATGAAGGCGGCGACTTTGTTTACCGCAGCGATCTCCGCAGCGACAGCGATCCGAATTATGACGGCGTTGCAAAATTGCTTGAGGGCAAAGACCCGGAAGTGAAAACCCTGAAACTCGCCGCCGGAACCCTGAACGTTTTCCGTGGCAAGAATACCGCCCACAAGGTCAGTACAGTAAAGGGCAACCGCGAGCGCATCATCGCGGTATTCTCCTACTTCGACAGGCCCGGCGTGACCTTCACCCGCGAAGAGCAGATCGGCTTCTACGGCCGCGCCGTTTAACATCCTTATAGAGCAACACTTGACAAGCATACGGCAATGCCGTATATGCTATTTATGCAGACTGTGCTTCTGACCCCAACTTTCCTGCGGCAGGTGAATGCTGTGGGATTGGATGAAGATGAGTTGCAAGAGATTGTCACGGTGATCGCCACGGAACCATTAAGCGGTGATCTTGTGGCCGGAGCGGGTGGCGCTCGAAAATTGCGGCACGCGGCCCATGGTAAAGGGAAAAGTGGTGGCTACCGAACCATTCACTATTTCGGTGGTGAGGACATTCCGGTTTTTCTGCTTGCCATATACGGCAAGAGCCAGAAATCGGCATTGTCCACGGCCGAAAAGAATGAACTCGCCAAGCTGCTGCCGGTGATCGGCAGGGCTTATCGGAAGACGACAAGGAGTTGATGATGGGAAAATTTGGCAAAGAACTTATTGAAAGCGCGAAAGAGGCAATTGCCATCGCCAAGGGCAAAGCAAAGCCTGCGCGTCGCTATGAAGTAAATCCTGTTGATG
>JBAVOA010000636.1:0-13628 GCA_049691635.1 Aestuariivirga sp.
GGATACCCGCCGAGCTTGCCTTCTTTGAAGGACATGTGCGGGAAGCCATCATGCGAGAGATCAAAATCTGCACCCAGTTTTGCCAGTACATTGCGGGCACGCGGGCCAGCGATGGCAAATTGCGCCCACTGTTCGGTGACCGGCGTGACGAACACTTTATAGTGTGTCCATTCCGTTTGCAGCCATTCCTCCAGCCAGGCCGCGATGCGGTCCGCCCCGCCCGATGTGGTGTGCATGAGGAAATGGTCTTCGCCCAGGCGTACCGTGACACCGTCATCGGTGAGGAAGCCCAGCTCATTCATCATCAGGCCGTAGCGGCAGCGGCCGACCTTCAGGGTTGAAAACATGTTGGTGTACATGCGGTCGAGAAATTCCGCCGCGTCCGGTCCCTTGATCTCGATCTTGCCGAGGGTTGAGGCATCGAGCAGCCCCACCTTGTGGCGCACCGCGAGAATTTCCCGGTTGATCGAGCCGTGCTTGTCTTCGCCCGCACCCAAATAGGTGTAAGCCCGGCGCCATTGGCCAACAGGTTCAAATGTTGCGCCCTTTTCCACATGCCACCGGTAGATCGGCGTGCGGCGGATGGGCAGGAACAGGTTCTTGGTCAGGACGCCCGCAATCGAGCCAAATGAAAATGGCGTATAGGGCGGACGGAAAGTGGTGACGCCGATTTCTGGGATGCTCTTGCCCGTGGCTTCCGAGAGAACGCCGAGACCGTTGAGGTTCGAGGTCTTGCCCTGATCGGTGGCCATGCCGAAGGTGGTGTAGCGCTTGGTATGCTCCACCGATTCATAGCCTTCGCGCTGGGCCAGCTCGAGATCGGCAACGGTGACGTCATTCTGGAAATCGATGAAGTGCTTGTTGCCTTCATTGTATTTGCCCGTGGCCGGCGCGAACCAGATGGCTTCAAGCGGCGCGCGCGCGGGCTCCTTGATCTCCGGCGCTTTGAACTTGCTGGACTTGGTTTTCGGCAGGGCAGCCTTTGCCGCTGCTTCGCCGGCGGCGTGGGCCTCGACAAGGGTTATGGCCACATCCATCGTGCCGTTGGCCGCGCCCACGGCCTGGATGGCATCATGGTGGTGGTCCGGCCGGAAGCTTTGCAGGGCCTCATCGAACTTGATCTTGCCGCCATTGTGGCACCAGAGATGAAGGGCAGGATTAAAGCCACCTGACATGGCAATGAAATCGCAGGCAACTTTCCGTTCGGAAATGACCCGGCCCTGGCCCTTGCGATAGGCCGCAATGCGCACCGCGGTGATGCCCAGATTGCCCAGAACCCCGGAGATCACCGAACCCATGGACACTTCAATGCCTTCGGCCTTGGCCTGTTCTATCAGCGCACCATCCGCCCGCGCCCGTGAATCCACCACGCGCACGCTGACACCAGCCTTCTTCAGGCTCAGCGCCGTGAGATAGGCGTTATCATTGTTGGTGAAGACAATGCCATTCACCCCGGGCGACACGCCGTAGCGCTCAACCATGGCGCTGGCGGCGGACGCCAGCATGATGCCGGGCCGGTCATTATTGGCGAAAGCGATGGGCCGTTCGATGGCCCCGGTCGCAAGAATGACCTGCTTGGCGCGCACTTTCCACAGGCGATGGCGCGGCGTGCCCGCAGCGAGCAGGGCAGGGTCATGGTCCGCCACCCGCTCAAAAATCATCAGGTAATTGTGGTGCCAATGGCCAACCACGGTGGAGCGTGTCATAACATGCACGTTCTCAGCCGCAAGCAGGTGATCGGCAATGCCCTTGGCATGGTCACTCACGCAGGCGCCGTCAATGCTGCCCGCGGTCAGATCACCGATGCCGCCCAGCATGGGATTTTCATCGGCGAGAATAACTTTCGCGCCCGATGCCGCCGCCGCTTTGGCAACCGTCAATCCTGCAAGTCCGCCGCCAACCACCAGCACATCACAATGCACGTGGATTTGCTCATAGCCGTCGGGATCGCGGCCTTCCGGCGCCCGGCCGAGGCCCGCCGCCCTGCGGATGATCGGCTCATACACATGCTTCCAGAAGCGCTGGGGCCACATGAAGGTCTTGTAGTAGAAGCCGCCCGGAATGAAGCGCGAGAACTTGCTGTTGAGCGAGCCGATGTCGAGGGAAAGCGACGGCCAGCGGTTCTGGCTCATCGCCTGCAGGCCATCAAAAAGTTCCACCTGCGTGGCGCGCAGGTTGGGCTCATGGCGCGAACCATCGCCCACCCCAACGAGTGCGTTCATTTCTTCCGAACCCAAACCCACAAGGCCCCGTGGCCGGTGATACTTGAAGCTGCGTCCGAACAGTCTGGAGCCATTGGCCATGACAGCAGAGGCCAGCGTGTCTCCGGCAAAAGCAGCTAGCAGCTTGCCATCAAAGCTGAACTGGATTTTCTGCGTCCTGTCGATATGGGTGCCGCCGGCGGGCAGGCGGTAGGGTTTGCTGCTCATGATGTCTTTTCCGCCTTCAGCTTGTCTTTGAAATATGCGGCCCATTCGCCCGTGGCCTGTTCCATCAGCTCGCGCGGCGGCAATTCGGTGATGCCGTAGAAGGCCTTGAATTCCATGGTGACGGTGTCGCGCGCCGCATGGAACCACTTGCCGCAGCCCCGGTCGCAGCGCCAGCGCTCGAAATGCAGGCCGCGCGGGTTGTGCCGGATGAAGAGATAATCGCGCTGCCCCTCGTCGCTCACATTCGCCGGATCATGGGTTGCAGGCCGGCGCACATGGGCCTGCCCGCCGCCATGAAAGTCCGTCTCGTCACCTTCCGCGCCGCATACCGGGCAATGAACCACTAACATAGCATCTGCTCCTAATGCGCCACTGCGGCCGCGACGCTTTCGTCGATCAGCCGGCCTTCCGCGAAACGGTTGAGTCCGAAGGGTTCGGCAATCGGGTGCGGCCGGTCATTGGCGATGGTGTCGGCGAAGACATAGCCCGATCCCGGAATGGCCTTGAAGCCGCCCGTGCCCCAGCCGCAATTCACATAGAGGCCTTCCACATCGGTTTTCGAAATAATCGGCGAACGGTCGCCCGTCATGTCAACGATGCCGCCCCACATGCGGAGCATCCGCAGACGCGAAATGATCGGGAAGGTTTCGACCAGCGCCGTGACCGTATGTTCGAGCGACGGGAATGAGCCACGCTGCGAATAATTGTTATAAGGATCCGTACCTCCGCCGATGACCAGTTCGCCCTTGTCCGACTGGCTGACATAACCATGCACCGTGTTGGCCATCACCACGCAATCGATCACCAGCTTGATCGGTTCGGAAACAAGCGCCTGCAAACAGAGGCTTTCAATCGGCATGCGGATGCCCGCCGTTTGCATCAGCGGAGAAACATTGCCCGCCGTGACCACGCCAATTTTTTTCGTCTTGATTGTACCGCGTGTTGTTTCAAGTCCTGTGACTTTTCTGCCCTCACGCAGGATTTGTGTAACTTCGCAGTTCTGGATGATGTCGACGCCAAGCGAATCGGCCCCGCGGGCATAGCCCCAGGCCACCGCATCGTGGCGGCCCGTGCCGCCGCGCGGCTGGTAATAGGCGCCGAGGATGGGATAGCGGCAATTGGGATCATCATTGATGATCGGGACGATCTCTTTCACTTCCGCCGGTGACACCATGCGGCAGTCCAGCCCGGCGAGGCGGTTGGCATGGGCCGTGCGCTTGAAGGCCCGCAGTTCATGTTCGGTCTGGCACAGCATGAGCACACCGCGCGGGGAAAACATGACGTTGTAATTCAGCTCCTGCGACAGGCCCTCGTAGAGCGAGCGCGCCAGTTCATAGATAGCGATGGAGGAATCCTGCAGGTAATTGGAGCGGATGATGGTGGTGTTGCGCCCCGTATTGCCGCCGCCCAGCCAGCCCTTTTCGAGAATGGCGATATTGGTCATCTTATGGTTCTTGGCCAGGTAATAGGCGGTGGCCAGGCCATGCCCGCCGGCCCCCACGATGACCGCGTCATATTCCGCCTTAGGCGCCGGCGAACGCCAGGCCCGTTCCCAATCCTTGTGGTAATTCATGGCGTTGCGGACAAGCGAGAAGATGGAATAGCGGGATTTCATCGGATCAACCTTAAAGTCTTTTGCCTTTTAACAAATAGACCCTGTAATCACTACAGCTTTCCGACGCCTCATTGCCGCCATGCGACAATGCGACGTGACCGGAGGCGCGAGATGAATTGTAGTGTTAAACCCGATGGAAAAACTCGTAACGGCATGATGATTTGGCTGGTTATAGCGGTGATGACGGCGGCCGTGGTGGCCGTCTTGCTCGTGCCATTCCTGCGTGAATCGAAGGCAATGCCGAGTTCCGACGCGGATTTCGATTCGGCGGTCTATCGCGACCAGTTGCAGGAATTGGACCGTGACGCCGCACGCGGCATCATTGGCGAGGCGGAAGCCCAGGCGGCCCGCAATGAAATCTCGCGGCGTCTGCTGCAAGTTGCAACGCCTGCCGCCCCCGGCAGCGGCCACCGGTATGCTTTGCTGGCCGTTCTGCTGGTACCCCTGATTGCCCTGCCGCTCTATGCCAAATATGGCAGCCCCAGGGTGCCCGATGTGCCCTTGCAGGAGAGGTTGAACGGCGCCATCGCCAACAAGGATTTTGCCGCCCTGGTGGCAACCGTTGAGGCCCATCTGGCGAAGTCTCCCGACGATGCCGGAGGTTGGCGCGTAGTGGCGCCCGCCTACAGAAACGAACAGCGTTGGGACGACGCGGCCGCTGCCTATGCAAATATTCTCAGGCTTGCCCCGCCGACTGCAGAGGCACTCGCCGATTATGCCGAAATGCTGGTCTATGCCAATGAGGGCATGGTGACCGATGAAGCGCAGAGGGCTTTCGACGAGGCCCTGAAACTGGATCCCGGCGATGCGCGCGCCAGGTTCTACCGTGACCTCGCAGTGAAACAGGGGGGAACGGGACCTGCCTTGACTGACGAACAGATCGCCATGGGCCAATCCATGTCGAAACAGGACCAGGCGGCAATGATAGCCGGAATGGTTGACGGGCTCGAGCAGAGGCTTGGCAGCGACGCCCACGATCTCGAGGGCTGGAAGCGATTAATCCGGGCACGCAGTGTGAGGAATGAAATTGACAAGGCAAAAGCTTCGTTTGCGATTGCCGTGGACATTTTCAAGGACGAACCCGCATCGCTAGACGCCTTGCACGTGCTGGCCAAGGAATTGGGGATGGAATGATGACCCGCAAGCAAAAACGACTGGCCGTGATCCTCGGCGGGCTGGCAATTCTTGGAGTTGCCGCTGGCCTGGTGCTCTATGCCTTGCGCGACACGATTGTGTTTTTCTATACGCCGAGCGAACTGGCCGAGAAGAATGTCCAGCCCGGCACGCGCCTGCGGCTTGGCGGCATGGTTGAGCAGGGCAGCGTCTCGCGCGCAGGCGGCACAACCATAACTTTTGTGGTGACCGACACCATCAAGACACTGAACGTGAGCTACACCGGACAACTGCCCGACCTCTTCCGTGAAGGCCAGGGCGTGGTGGCCGAAGGGGCGCTGGATGCGAACGGCCTTTTCGTGGCCGATACAGTCCTGGCCAAGCACGATGAAAATTACATGCCCAGAGAACTTGCCGACAGCTTGAAGGCCAAGGGCGTGAAACTTGGCAAGGGGGCAGGCTCATGATTGCCGAGATCGGACATTTTGCCCTTGTTCTGGCCCTTGCGGTGGCGGCGTTCCAATGCGTGGTGCCGCTGCTTGGCGCCCACCGGGGAAACCGCGAGATGATTGCTGCGGCAGCGCCTGCTGCCCTCATTCAGCTGGTGCTCATCTATGTGGCCTTTGCAGCACTCACCCATGCCTATCTGGTTTCCGATTTCTCGGTGCGCAATGTGTTTGAGAATTCCCATTCGGCCAAGCCCTTGCTCTATAAGATCTCCGGTGTCTGGGGGAACCACGAAGGCTCCATGCTGTTGTGGGTCTTCATCCTTGCCATTTTTGGTGCGGCCGTGGCGGCTTTCGGCGGCAACCTCCCGCCCACCCTGAAAGCCCGTGTGCTGGCCGTGCAGGGTTCCATCGGCTTTGCCTTCCTGCTGTTCATTGTTGTGACCTCAAACCCTTTTGCCCGGCTTGATCCCGTGCCCATCGAGGGCAATGGCCTCAACCCCCTGCTTCAGGATCCGGCGCTGGCCTTTCATCCGCCATTTCTCTACGCGGGCTATGTGGGCCTTTCCGTCGCCTTTTCCTTTGCCATTGCAGCACTCATCGAGGGCAGGGTGGATGCGGCATGGGCACGCTGGGTGAGGCCCTGGACGCTGGCCGCCTGGATGTTCCTCACCATCGGCATCAGCATGGGAAGCTGGTGGGCCTATTACGAACTGGGCTGGGGCGGCTGGTGGTTCTGGGACCCGGTTGAAAATGCCAGCTTCATGCCCTGGCTGGTGGCAACGGCCCTTCTCCATTCCTCCGTCGTGGTGGAAAAACGCAACGCGCTCAAAGTGTGGACGGTGCTTCTTTCCATTCTTGCTTTCTCACTGTCATTGCTCGGCACTTTCCTTGTCCGCTCCGGTGTTCTCACTTCGGTCCATGCCTTCGCGGTCGATCCGGCGCGCGGCATCTTCATCCTCGGCATCCTGTGCTTCTTCATCGGCGGCGCATTGACCCTGTTTGCCTGGCGGGCACCCACGCTGAAGGCGGGCGGGCTTTTCTCGCCGATCAGCCGGGAAGGCGGCCTGGTGCTGAAC
Source organism: Aestuariivirga sp. (assembly GCA_049691635.1). Lineage (GTDB taxonomy): Bacteria > Pseudomonadota > Alphaproteobacteria > Rhizobiales > Aestuariivirgaceae > Aestuariivirga. Next base: position 6,683 of record JBAVOA010000636.1, read on the forward strand.
AATCTGTTCCTCTGCGCCGCCTGTGCTTCTGTCTTGATCGGAACGCTCTATCCCCTGGCGCTGGAAACCGTCACCGGCGAAAAAATCTCCGTGGGCCCACCCTATTTCAATCTCACCTTCGGACCCATCATGCTGCCGCTGCTTCTTCTCGTGCCCGTCGGCGCCATGTTGAGCTGGAAGCGCGCCGACCTTTACGGCGTGGTGCAGCGTGTGTGGACGGCAGCAGCCCTGGCGGCAGGTTTTGGAGTTGTTGTGCTGGCGTGGAATGTGCGGGGGCCTTGGCTGGCGCCACTCGGCATGGCGCTGGGGGCCTGGCTGATTTTTGGAAGCCTCGTGGACCTCGCCCAGCGCGTCGCTCTGTTTCGCGAGCCTCGCGCCAGCCTTTCACGTCTCGCCGGCCTGCCACGCTCAAGCCTTGGCATGACGCTGGCCCATGCCGGTCTCGGTCTCATCATCATCGGAATTACCGCAATCACCCTGTGGAAGGCCGAGCATATCCTGGCCATGAAACCCGGCGCGCGCACTGACGTCGGCAGCTATGCGGTCCAGTTCGTCGGCGAGACACCCCTGACCGGGGAAAACTATACGGGCAGCGCCGGGCAGTTCCGGATCTTCCGGGGCGCTAGCGAGATCACCACGGTGGTGTCCGAGAAGCGCGAGTTCAAACCGTCGGGGATGACGACTGAGGTGGGCCTGTACCAGACTCCGTTCGGTGACGTTTACGTGGTGATGGGCGACAGGACGGCCGACGGCGGGCGCGTGGTGCGGATGTATTTCAATCCGCTGGTGTCGCTGATCTGGCTCGGCGCCCTGGTCATGTTTATCGGCGGCGGATTGTCCTTGACCGACCGGCGCTTTCGCGTCGGCGCACCAAAGGGAAAATCCATGCCCGCCGGAGTCCCCGCCGAATGAGATGGCTTCTGCTTTGTCTCTTGTTGCTCATCACGCCCGCTTACGCCGTGCAGCCTGATGAAGTGCTGGCCGATGCGAAGCTTGAGCAGCGCGCCCGCGATCTCTCCACAGGTTTCCGCTGTCTCGTCTGTCAGAACCAGTCCATCGATGAATCCGATGCGGATCTCGCCCGCGATCTGCGCATCCTGATCCGCGAGCGCCTGACCAAGGGCGACAGTGACCAGCAGATCAAGGATTTCGTCGTGGACCGTTATGGCGATTATGTGCTGTTAAAGCCGCGCCTCACCGCCCGCACCGCCCTTCTCTGGGCAACGCCGTTTCTGATTATCCTCGTGGGGGCAGGACTCATGCTGAGACGGCGGGTAGTTCCGGCGGAGAATGCCGAATCGGCCTTGTCTGCGAAGGAACAGGAGGCCCTGCGGAATTTGTCGGGCGAGTAAAGCCTTATCAAGTTCTGTCATCCCGGCGTACGCCGCAATGACAGAGATTGGGCAGCCAAACATTACAAAAATTTCATGCCGCCGAAAGCTGTATGTAAGCCGCGAGCGCCTATCTCTCTATTATCGAATTTCCCTGCAATGGAGATAAAACCAGATGTCTGCATCCTTCAAGATCACCCGCAAAACGGTATTTGGCCTGCTCGCGGCCGGCCTCCTGAGCGCCACGGCGTTAACCACTTCCATGGTCGTGGCCCCGCCTGTCGAGGTCCGGGCCGAGTCGCAGGCGGCGATTGATCCCACCAAGGGCTTTGCCGACTTGGTTGACCGCGTGATGCCGGCCGTTATCAGCGTCGAAGTGAAATATGCCAATGTGGCCGACAGCCAAGGCGAAGCCGCCCCGCGGCAACAGCAGTTCGAAGAGTTCTTCAAGCAGTTCCCGCAGTTCCGGAACCAGCTTCCGCCGGGGATGGAAAATCCCCACGCCCACGGCGGTTCCGCTCTGGGTTCGGGTTTTGTGATCAGTGCTGACGGCTACGCCGTGACCAACAACCACGTGGTCCAGGATGCCGATGAGGTGACCGTCAGGATTCAGGGCGGTGACGAAATGAAGGCCCAGGTCATCGGCACCGATCCCAAGACGGATCTGGCGCTCATCAAGATCAAGTCCGACAAGCCCTTCCAGTTCGTGAAGTTTGCCGAAAAGGAAGCCCGCGTTGGCGACTGGGTGATGGCGGTTGGCAATCCCTTCGGCCTGAGCAGCACGGTGACCACGGGGATTGTCTCGGCCCGTGGCCGTGACATCGGTTCCGGCCCCTATGATGATTTCCTCCAGATCGACGCCTCCATCAACCGCGGCAATTCCGGTGGGCCTGCCTTCAACCTGAATGGCGAAGTGATTGGCGTGAACACGGCAATCTTCTCTCCTTCGGGCGGCTCCGTTGGTATCGGCTTTGCCATCCCCGCCTCCATCACCCAGGATGTGGTGGACAGTCTCAAGAGTTCCGGCAGCGTGACCCGCGGCTGGCTTGGTGTGCAGATCCAGCCGGTGACGGCAGACATTGCCGAAAGCCTGGGCCTTGCCGAAGCCAAGGGTGCCATTGTCTCCGATGTGACCGACAATTCTCCAGCACTTGCTGCGGGCTTCAAGCCGGGCGACACCATCCTCAAGGCCGATGGCGTGGATATTTCCGATGCCCGCGATCTGGCCAAGAAAGTAGCCCGCATTGCGCCCGGCAAGTCTGTTAATGTGGACATCGTCCGGGACGGCAAGCCCATGACCGTGGCCGTCAAGATTGGCGTCATGCCCACCGATACCCGGATGGCCAGCCGCGCGGACAAGCCGGATTCCGCCGATCTCTCCTCGCTTGGCCTGAAACTTGGCCCCGCCGAGGATGGGGCTGGCGTGAAAATCGTCGAAGTGGAACCGAATTCGACGGCCGATCAACAGGGCCTGAAGCCCGGCGACATCATCCTCGAAGTGGCCGGAACCACGGTAAACGGTCCTTCGGAAGTCAAGCAGGCCCTCAAGGAAGCAGGCAAGTCGCGCGTGCTGATGTTGGTCCGCTCCGGTGAAAACCAGCGTTTCTTGGCTCTCCCGCTCGCCAAGGGATAATGGTCTGGATGTTGCACTGCCTATCCCGCTCGGCATGTGACGTCCCATAGCGCGGAGACCGCCACCCTCCATGGTTCCCCCTCTGGTCCGGTGGTCTCCGCGCGCTCTTTCCTGAAAGGTCAAGTCATGCAAGTCTCCACTTCCCGTGAAACCGAAACCCCAGGCCTAGGCCGGAATGCTGACTGTATGCGCATACTTGTGATCGAAGATGACCGTGACGCCGCTTCCTGGCTCATCAAGGGGTTGACGGAAAGTGGCCATGTGACCGACCACGCCGCCAATGGCGAAGACGGTCTGGCCCTGGGGCTGCAAAACCTTCACGACATTCTCATCGTGGACCGCATGCTGCCCAAGCTTGACGGCCTGTCGATCATCCGCACCCTCAGGGCCAAGGGCATCACCACGCCAGCCCTCATTCTCAGCGCCCTGAGCGATGTGGATGAGAGGGTGAAAGGCCTGCGCGCCGGCGGCGATGACTACCTGGCAAAACCCTATGCCTTTTCCGAGCTGCTCGCCCGCGTTGAAGGCCTGGGGCGGCGCAATTCCCAGGAACCCCAGGATACCAAACTGAAGGCCTGCGATCTGGAAATTGACCTCTTAACCCGCGCCGTGACCCGTGGCGGCCAGACCATTCCGCTCCAGCCCCGCGAGTTCAAGCTGCTGGAATATCTCATGCGCAATGCTGGGCATATCGTCACCCGCACCATGCTGCTGGAAAATGTCTGGGACTACCATTTTGATCCGCAGACCAATGTGATAGATGTCCATGTCTCAAGGTTGCGGTCGAAGATTGACAAGGGTTTTGATGAAGCCCTTCTTCAAACCGTGCGAGGAGCCGGATATATGATACGTGCAGTTTAATCCAAAGATCCTGAAAACCTCGACCTTCCGTCTGGCAGCCATCTATCTGGCTGTCTTTGCCGTTTCGGTGGGCGCCATCCTCGCCTATGTGTATTGGAATACGGCGGGCCTCCTCGAGCGCCAGACCGATGCTACCATTCGCGCCGAAGTGCAGGCGCTCGCTGACCAGTACCGCCTCCTGGGGCTGCGCGGCATTGCCGACACCATCCAGCGCCGCAGCGCCGAACGGGGCGGCGGTGTTTATCTCTTGGCGGATGCCAACGGAAAACGCGTCGCGGGCAATCTTGGATCGGTGCCGCCGGAGATGATCGACGAAAGCGGCTGGATCGATTTTCCCCTCGATATCAAGGTTGGCGACGCCATGCAGCGCCGCTCGGCGCGGGCCTTCCACGCCGACCTGACCGGCGATTATGAACTGGTCGTCGGCCGCGATGTGCAGGAATCACGGCTCTTCGGCGACATCATCCGGCGCACCGTCTACTGGGCCCTTGGGATTGCCCTTGTTCTGGGCCTTGGCGGCGGCTTGCTCACCAGCCGGAACTTCCTGCACCGGGTGGATGCCATTACCGATGCCAGCCGCACCATCATGGGTGGCGATCTCTCAAGCCGCATGCCCATCGCCGGTTCCGGCGATGAACTGGACAAGCTTGCCCTCTCCCTCAACGAGATGCTCGACCAGATCGAACGCCTGATGACAGGCATGAAGGAAGTCACCAGCAATGTGGCCCATGACCTGAAAACGCCGCTGACACGCCTCAAGGCCCGGGTTGAATCGGCCCTGCGCTCCAACAGCAAGGCCGAATACCGCGCTGCCTTGGACAAGACGATCGAAGAATCCGACCGGCTGCTGCAGACCTTCAATGCGCTGCTCTCCATTGCGCGGGCCGAATCCGGCCAGTCGCGCGACTTGCTGCAGGCCACTGATGCCCGCGAGATTGTTGAAGACGTGGCCGAACTCTATGAGCCCATCGCTGAGGAAGAGGGCGGAACCCTCGCCGTTTCTGCCGCTCCCGGTTTGAACGTATTGGCGGATCGCCAGCTTCTCTCGCAAACCCTGAGCAATCTGGTGGACAATGCCCTGAAATATGGCGTGACCGAAGATAATCCAAAGCCGCATATCGAAATCACCGGAAAGCTGGAGCAGGGGTCCGTCGTCATTGTCGTTGCCGATCGCGGCGCTGGCATTCCAGCCGAAGACCGGGCGCGGGTGCTCGACCGTTTTGTGCGTCTCGAACCCAGCCGCAGCAAACCGGGCAACGGCCTGGGCCTCAGCCTTGTGGCGGGCGTCATGAAACTCCATGGCGGGGCATTGCTTCTGGAAGACAATGAGCCAGGCCTGCGCGCCAAGCTCGTGCTTCCGCTTCACCCTATGGCTGGCTAGTATGGCCCCATGACTGGGGTTTTCTCTGCACGCACGAAAGATCAATTGCCTGCGCCGCGCGATATCGCTGCGGCAGCGAGGTTTTGGAACGACCTCTCCCCCGCCCACCAGGGGTCGTTGCAAAGTCACCGGATATTTCTTGAATCCGTGGCCGGCGGCTCGCCCTACCTGCGCGCCCTCATGCTGCGCGATCCGCATTTCCTTGCCGATGTCCTGAGTCATGATCCGGAAGAATTATTGTCCTCCATCTGCTCCGGTCTTCGCGCCGCCGAAACCCTGCTCGGCCAGATGGAGATCATGTCAGCACTGCGCCACGGCAAAGCGAAGGCTGCTCTTCTCATTGCGCTGGCCGATCTGGGACAGGTGTGGACGGTCGATGAAGTGACGGCGGCGCTCACGCGCTTTGCCGATGCGATGCTGGGCGCTGCAATCAACTGGTTGCTTCGCGATGCCGTGCGCGGTGGAAAATTCCACTGTGCCGATCCGCAGAATGTCGCACTGGGTTGTGGCTATGTGGCGCTCGCCATGGGCAAGCATGGAGCCGGGGAACTCAACTATTCAAGTGATATTGACCTCATCATTCTCTACGACCCTGAAACTGCGCCGGTGGCCGACGGCGTCGAGTCTGCGATTTTCTTCGTGCGCCTGACCAAGCGGCTGGTGACGCTTCTGCAGGATGTGACCGAGGATGGTTACGGTTTTCGCGTGGACCTGCGCCTGCGCCCGGACCCGCGCGCCACGCAAGTGGCCATCTCGATGGAAGCTGCCGCCAACTACTATGAAAGCATGGGACAGAATTGGGAACGCGCCGCCATGATAAAGGCGCGCCCCGTAGCTGGTGATATAGCCCTTGGGGTTGAGTTCCTGCAGCGCCTGAAGCCCTATATCTGGCGCAAATACCTGGACTTCGCGGCCATCGCCGATGTGCAGTCCCTGAAACGCCAGATCCACGCGGTGAAAGGCCATGGCGCCATTGCCGTGCATGGCCACAACATCAAGCTTGGCCGCGGCGGCATTCGGGAGATTGAATTCTTCGTGCAAACCCAGCAGCTCATCGCTGGCGGCCGCAATCCGGCCCTGCGCGGGCTTCGCACCCTCGACATGCTGGATTCCCTGGCCGCCGCCCAATGGATCACGCCCGATGCAGCGGAGGGGCTGAAGACGGCCTACCGTTTCATGCGCACGATCGAGCATCGCATCCAGATGGTGAATGACGAGCAAACCCATGTCCTTCCCCAGGACGAGGCGGCCTTTGAAAGTCTCGCCCGGCTGTCGGGTTTTGCTTCACCCCAGGATTTTGAAGCGAAATTGCGTCGCACCTTTGAACTTGTGCAGGGCCACTATGCAGCACTTTTTGAAAGTGCCGGCGAACTCGGCACCGATACCGGCAGCCTGGTGTTCACCGGCGGCGAGGACGATCCGGAAACCATTGAAACCCTGTCGCGCATGGGCTTCAAACAAGCGAGTGAAGTCTCGGCAACCATTCGCGGCTGGCATTTTGGCCGTTATGCCGCCACCCGCAGCGGAAAATCCAAGGAACTGCTCACCGAGCTGATGCCCAAGCTTCTGAGTGCCCTGGCGCGGAGCGGCGATGCCGATCTGGCCTTCCTCGCCTTTGACAAATTCATCGCGGGGCTTCCCGCCGGAGTGCAGCTCTTTTCCATGCTGAAGGCCAATCCCAACCTGCTTGATCTCATCGCCACGATCCTGGGAACCGCGCCCCGCCTGGCCGAGCAGCTG
>JBAVOA010000637.1:0-10700 GCA_049691635.1 Aestuariivirga sp.
CCTGGGGCTCATCACCACGATCTTGGACGACAGGAACACCGCCTCGGGAATCGAATGGGTCACGAACACCACGGTTTTTTTCGTCGCCGCCCACAGCTCCAGCAATTGCTGGTTCAGCTTGTCGCGCACGATTTCATCGAGCGCCCCGAACGGCTCATCCATCAGCAGCAGCTTCGGCTCAACCGCCAAGGCGCGGGCAATGGAAACCCGCTGCTGCATGCCGCCCGACAATTGCCAGGGAAATTTCTTCTCAAAGCCGCCGAGATTCACCATCTCCAGATTGCGCTTCACCCGCGTGGCCGCATCCGCCGTTCCCATGATCTCCAGCGGCAACGCGACATTCTTTTCCACCGTGCGCCACGGATAAAGCGCCGGCGCCTGGAACACATAGCCATAGGCCCGCGCCATCCGTGCCTGGGCCGGGCTCATGCCGTTCACCGAAATCGTGCCCGATGTCGCCTGTTCCAGATCGGCAATCACCCGCAAAAGCGTAGTCTTGCCGCAGCCCGAAGGCCCGATGAAGGAGACAAAGTCCCCGTCATTCACCGTGAGATTGATCCCCTGCAGGGCATAGACCGGGCCGTCAGCCGTCGTGAAGGTGAGGCTCAGGTCACGTGCATCGATCACGGCTTGGGCCGCCATAACCCCTCCCCGGGCAATTCTTGTTATTGGAAGGAAAACTAACTGCTCTTGACCATTTGATCAAGAATTATAAGGTGCCTGAATGCCACATATCAAAGCCAAGCCGGTGGTGAATACCCGCATCCAGGCCCGCAACAAGGAGCTGATCCTCGAGGCGGCGCTCGATGTATTTTCGGCCTCCGGCTTCCGCGGCGCCACGGTGGACCAGATCGCCGCCAAATCCGAAATGTCCAAGCCAAACCTGCTTTATTACTTCCGCCGCAAGGAAGACATTTACGTGGCCCTGCTCGAGCACACGCTCAGCGACTGGCTGGAGCCACTGCGGGATATGAACCCGGCAGGTGACCCTTTGAGTGAGCTCTCCCGCTATATCACCGCCAAAATGGAAATGTCGGATGCCAACCCAAAGGCCTCACGGCTCTTTGCCAATGAAATTCTCCATGGCGCTCCCATGATCGAAAAATTCCTCAAAGGACCCTTGCGGCAGCTGGTTGCCGAAAAAGCCCAGGTGATCCAATCCTGGATAGCCGCCGGAAAACTTGCCCCCGTCGATCCCTACCATTTGATTTTTGCGATTTGGTCCGTCACCCAGCACTACGCCGATTTTTCCGTGCAGGTCGATGCGGTGCTCGGCCGCCACGAGGATTCAAAGACGGCGCAGAAAGCCGTGCTCCAAATTCTTCTGCGTGGCCTGAAAGTCTAGAGGCTCCAATAGCGCAGCGTGTCCGGAACCGTCGTCCGGTCAATGGCTGACTTCACGTCAACGACCACGCCACCCGCCTTCACCATGCTGAAAAGCCTGCCGCCGAGTTCAAGATAGGCCCGGTGATTCACCGCAAGAATAACCGCATCAAGATCATGGAATTGCGTCAAGGGGGCCAGCGCAAACCCATATTCCTCATGGGCCGTATCACTCGACGCCAGCGGATCATGCACGATAGGCGTAATCCCGAACTCCTGCAGTTCCTTGACGATATCGGGGACTTTTGAATTCCGGATATCGGGCACATTCTCCTTGAAGGTGAGCCCAAGAATTCCAACGCGCGCGCCACGCACCGATGCACCGGACTCAATAAGCAGCTTGATGGCCTTGGCCGCAACAAAGCGGCCCATGTCATCATTGAGCCGGCGCCCGGCAAGTATAACCTGCGGATGATAGCCCAAGGCCTCCGCCGCCGAGGTCAGATAATAAGGATCAACCCCGATGCAATGGCCGCCAACCAGCCCTGGCGAGAATTTCAGGAAGTTCCACTTCGTGCCCGCCGCGTCCAGCACATCGCGCGTACGGATTCCCATGCGGTCCATGATGACCGCGAGCTCGTTCATGAGCGCGATATTGATATCTCGCTGGGTGTTTTCCAGAACCTTTGCCGCCTCCGCCACCTTGATGCTTTGGGCCTCATAAAGCCCCGCCCTGATAATGGCCCGATAGACAGACCTTACGCGGGCCAAGGATTCTGCATCTTCAGCGGCAACAATCTTGGTGATATTTTCAAGCCGGTGCTCCCTGTCGCCTGGATTGATCCGCTCTGGAGAATAGCCGAGCTTGAAATCCGCGCCGCGTTTCAGGCCCGAGTGTTTTTCAAGCAACGGCCCGCAGATGTCCTCGGTAAGGCCGGGATATACGGTAGACTCGAATACGACTATGGCACCGGGTCGCAACGCAGGCCCGATGAGCGCACAGGCCGATTCAAGCGGCGAAAGATCCGGCCTCCTTTGCAGGTCGATAGGCGTGGGCACGGTCACAATGAAGAAATTGCAGCCATGCAGGTCCCCGGCTTTGTCAGTCAGTTTCAGCGTGGACGCGGCAAGCTCTTGTGGCGGGATTTCACCTGTCCAGTCAACACGGTCACGCAAGGCCGCAATGCGCCGTGCGGAGATATCAAAGCCAGTGACATTGGAGAATTCCCGCGCAAGGGCCACCGCCACCGGGAGCCCCACATAGCCCAGGCCAACAATGGCTATTTTTTCATTATTCTTTTGCATTGAAGCAGTCCCGTTCTCAGGCTTTCAGTTTGTTTTTGAAATGGCCCACATACCACGGCATGGCCACGCGAATTCCTTTGGCCACCGTATGGGACGGCACATAGCCGATCATCTGTGCGGCTTTTGAAACATCGGCTTGCGAATGTTGCACGTCCCCAGCCCGGAACTCCTCATGGAGAGGCAGTTTCTGATAGTGTATTTGCAGACTGGCAAGCTCGCCTTGCAGCATGACAAACAGGTCGTTCAGCGTGGTGCGCTCGCCTACCGCCACATTATACACTTCACCCTGTGCCGCCTCGGGCGCTAAAGCGGCCCTGATATTGGCCTGCACGGCGTTCTCGACAAAACAGAAATCACGGCTGGTCAGGCCATCGCCATTTATCACCAGGTTCTCGTTGCCGATCATCGCGGCCGTCCATTTCGGAATCACGGCGGCATACGCCCCATCGGGATCCTGCCGTGGGCCAAATACGTTGAAATAGCGCAAGCCCGTGGCACGGAAGCCATAGCAACGGCGGTAGACCTGGGCATAGAGCTCATTGACCGCCTTGGATACGGCATAGGGCGAGAGTGGATTGCCGATCCGGTTTTCCTGCTTTGGCAAGCCTGGCTCATCACCATAGGTCGAACTTGATCCCGCATAGACAAAGCTTTTCACCCCCGCCAGACGCGCAGATTCCAGCAGGGTGAGAAAACCTGTGACATTCACATCATTGGTTGCCAGCGGGTTGGCGAGGGAACGCGGCACGGATCCCAGCCCCGCCTGGTGCAGCACGTGGCTGACCCCTGCCAGCGCCGCGCGACAGGTCTCGGGACTTCTGATATCACCTTCCATGAACTGAAAATTCTGCCAGGCATCAGGCCCCACAAGGCCGCGAATCTCATCTAGGTTGCGTCTGAATCCTGTGGCGAAATTATCGAGACCGGCAACCTCCTGTCCACCGCGCAGCAGGGTCTCCACCAGATTTGACCCGATGAACCCGGCCGCCCCGGTGACCAGCCAACGTTGCTTTTCTTTCAACAGCGCGTTCACCGTTGGGCCATCGTCATCACATCTCGAAGGACCTGGCAGGTCTTTGCAATGTCCTCATCCCTGAGGGTCGGGTGGACCAGAAACATCAGGCTGGTTTCACCCAATTCTTTCGCTACCGGAAAACGCTCTGCTGGCCGGCCAGGCGCGTGGTCAAATGCCTTTTCCAAATAGATTTCCGAACACGAGCCCTGGTAGCAGGGAACCCCGCGAGCATTGATCTCCGCAATGATCCGGTCCCGTGACCAGTCAAGCTTCAGGACCTGGGACTCCACAAAGACATAGGCTTTGTAGTAGGCATGGCTGATGTGATTTGGAATTTGCGGAACCCGTAAGGCGCGCGAGCTCCGCGCCGTCTCAAATATCCGCGTCGCGTTTTGCGCCCGCATTTTTTTCCAGGAAGGCATTTCCTTCAACTGAAGCCGGCCAATGGCCGCCTGCATTTCAAGCATACGCCAGTTGGAACCAATGCTTTCATGCAGCCAGCGGAACCCCGGCGGATGTTGGCGCCCGTAAACTGCATCCCAGGATTTGCCATGGTCCTTATAGGCCCAGACCTTTGACCAGAGTTCGCGGTCATCGGTGGTGACCATGCCGCCTTCGCCGCCTGTCGTCATGATCTTGTCCTGGCAGAAAGACCAGGCTGAGATATGGCCAAATGAACCAACATTGCGGTCATGGTAAGTTGCCCCATGGGCCTGCGCGCAATCTTCCACCAAGAAGAGCTTGTGCGCTGCGGCCAAGGCCTTGAAACCCTGCATTTCGCAGGGCCAGCCCGCAAGATGCACGCACAGGATGGCGCACGTCCTGGGTGTCAAAACTCTCTCTGCCGTTTCGGGTGTGATGTTCTGGCTGTCCGGGTCCACATCGGCAAAGACCGGAACCGCCCCCACATTGATAATACTGGAAGCCGACGCAAAAAACGTGCGTGGCGTGACAATGACCTCATCGCCAGGGCCAACTCCCAGGGCACGCCAGCAGGCCTCAAGAGCCAACGTGCCATTGTGCAGAGCCACCGCATGCTCCACCCCGCACCATGACGCAAACTCCTTTTCGAAATCCCGGCCTTCCGTGCCAGTCCAATAATTCACGCGTCCGGATTTGAGCACAGCGCTCACTGCATCAATTTCGTCCGGCGAAAAATGGGGCCAGGGCTGAAAGGGTGTGTTCAGCATCAATCTTCCTGCCTTTCCATCGGACGCGCCGGATTGCCTGCAATCCGGCTTCCCGGTGGGACATCCCGCACCACGACACTTCCCGCACCGATCAGACTTCCCGGGCCGACGCTGATGCCTTCGCGGATGCTGCTGCCAATACCGATCCAGCCACACGATCCAATGCTCACTGCGCCAGCCAAATGCGCGCCCGGAGAAATATGAACCCCGTCGTCGAGAAAACAGTCATGGTCAATCGAGCAGCTCGTATTGAGGATAACCGCATCGCCAATCACTGCTGGTGGATTGACCGCCACCAGAGCCATCACCACCGAACCCGACCCCACCTGCGCATCTTGCGAAACAACACTTGAGGGATGCCGCAGCACAGGAATCTGCCGGCCCTGCACCAAGAGGCTGCGATGCAGGGCAAGCCGGCTGGCATTATCGCCAATGGCCGCAATGACCTGATCGGCAGGTTGTAATATGCGTGACAGGTCGCTGAACTTTCCGACCACAGGCCACGTCAGGGCCTGCGCAAGCGCCGGCCAGCGATCATCGAGAAAACATATTTCGGAAAAGCCCATGGCGCGTGCGATATCGGCAACCACAAGGCCGTGCCCGCCCGCTCCCATGATCACCAGACGTTTTGCCACCCTATTCACCCTTCTTGCCCCGGTGCATGTCCCTGCTTCCTTCAAAAGGGGCCATGGTGAGGTTTTCACGGCCATTGATTCCCCTTGCTGCCACAATAACAAATAATGTCTTGAACAGTATCCCCATATCCAGCGCCAGGCTGTGATGGTCGGCATAGTCCACATCATAGGCAAACTTCTCTTCCCAGCTCAGGGCATTCCGGCCATTGACCTGGGCCAGGCCGGTCATTCCGGGACGCACAGCGTGGCGACGCGCCTGCTCGCGGGAATAAAGCGGCAGATAGTCCACGAGCAGCGGCCTTGGACCCACCAGGCTCATTTCTCCCTTTAGGACATTCCAAAGCTCGGGGAGCTCATCGAGGCTCGATGCCCGCAAAAATCTGCCAAAGCCAGTCAGCCGCTCCGCATCAGAAAGCGGCGTACCGTTCCCGTCAACGGCGTTGCGCATGGTCCGGAATTTGATGAGTTCGAATACCCGACCATTCAGTCCTGCCCTGGGCTGGCAAAACAGGACGGGCCAGCCCATGAACACCACGACACCAAATGCCACCATCGCCATGAGAGATGAAAGTAAGATAAGCAGAAGGACTGCGCCGACGATATCAAAGACTCTTTTCATCGCACACCCGTGGCTACGGAGTCCTGATAGCACTTGAAAATCTGTATGGCGGTGTGCCGGACATCAAGCTGCTCTTCTACCAACTTGCGTCCAGCCAAAGCCCGTTTCCTGGACTCCCCTGGTTGATCCAGCATTTGGGCGATTGCCGCCGCAAGGGATGCGGGCGACTTCGCATTTACCAGCCACCCCGTTTCGCCATCAATGACTATATCTGGAAAACCACCGACCCGCGTTGCTACCGTCGGAATTCCGGCGGCCAGGGATTCCACCGCGCCGCCCAGATTTTCCGAATGGGAGGGATGCACCGCCACCTCAAAATCCGCATAGACATCGCGCACGTCGTTGCGCGTTCCTAGAAAAATGGCGCGTTCGCCAAGTTGCCTTCGGGCATAATCCCGAACAGTTTGCGCATAGGCCTCCGCCTTGCCCCACGCGCCACCCGCGAATACGCCGGCCACATCGCGCCCCTGGCGCCGCAGAATGGCTAGCGCATCAATAAGATCCTCATGACCCTTGAGGCCGCGGCGTTGCCCCAGCCAGCGCTTGGGCGCGTAGATATACGCAACCATGCCAATAACCTTTGTCTCCGGAGCAAGCCCCAGTTCCAATCTCAATTTTCCACTTTGACCTAGCTTGAGCACATCGATGTCGGTGCCGTAGAACGACAGGCCAACCCGCGCCCGGTCAATTCCCGACTTAAGATAAATGTCTCGCGTAAGACCACACGATGCAATCCACCTGTCGGCTGAACGCGCCAATACGATCTCAGCCCGGCGGGTCAGGCCATTTTCCAGATGGAGCGGACCCGGGACCTGAAATATGCGCAGGGGCTTCGGCCGCCGCCCGAGCGCAATCCGCGCCAGCATTGTCGTTCCCACAAAGTGGCTGTGCAGGATTTCGGGCCTTGATTTTGCAACAAGATCCTGCAGGCCACGGGCCATCCGCCAAAGCGCCAGGGGCGACCGCACGGCCCCCAGATCGCAATTCAGGAAATGCACTGGAATCGACAGATCATGATATTTCTGCACCATTGAACCTGGTCCCGGCAAAACAACTTCAATGTCAACACCCAGCGCTCTGAGTTCGCGCATCTGCCGCCAGGCCCATGCGGCCCCGTCCGCCGTTTTCACCAGATGGAGAACTTTCATGTGGTGGTCCCATCTGTTCGCCGCTTAACGGCTTCATAGAAAGCCGTCCGGCGTGGCCCCAGGACATCCGCTGAAAATTTTCGAGCAAACGCCAGATTTCTCTTGGCCTGGGCATTCATCCAGTCCGGATTGTCCATCCCGTAGGCGATTGCGCCTGCCAGGGCCTCCGCGTCGCCTACCGGAACCAGGGCGCCATCCGCCAGCAATTCAGGAATGCCGCCGACCCGTGTCCCAATGCAGCACATTCCGCGCGCCATCGCCTCCACCATCGCCCGCGGCAGGCCTTCCGTGCGTGACGGCATGACAAACATGTCTGCCTCGTCAAGCGCGGCGAGAACGTCGCCGCGCTTGATTTGCCCCCGGAAGATGAAGCGGTCTGCCACTCCCTTGTCTTTCGCCAACGCCTCCATCTGGCCCCGGTACAGGCCGTCACCCGCAACCGTGACCGAAATGTCCCGATGCTTATCCTTCAGCAGAGCAGCAGCTTCAATAAGCACATCAAGCCCCTTGTAAAGTTGCGCAAGGGACCCGCAAAAAAATAACTGGAAAGGCAAAGCTTCGCCCTGGACCTTCGCCGTCGCCGAAAACTGGGAAGGCAGCAGATTGATGCTGGAAATGCCATCGCTATAAGCGCCTTGAGCGGGCGGGTAACGCCCCTGCAGGGTGTGCTCCGTGACATAGGTGTTGCCAATGGAACCTCGGCACAGCAGTTTCGTCACCAGCGTGAACGGACCCCGCAAGAGCCGGTCTCTGGTCGAAAACCCTTCACCCGATAGAACATCATAAGGATCACCTACCAATTCGACTGCAAAAGGCCTGCGGCGCATCGCCTGCAGGCAGCCCAGCAGCATGCCAATCGCACCCGGCAGGCGGAGGATGAAATAGCCGGGCCTTGATGAAACGCGGTTGAGACGGTGCAACAACCCGAAAGTCTTGCGCAGGAAACCACCCACGCCCTGGTAATAGGGCAACGCGACAAAGCTGATCTTCTCTCCCCGTATGATCAGGTGGGACGGCGCTTGCCGCGAGACGTCATTCATGCGGGCAACAATGGTAATGTTTTCAAATGTCGTGAGATAGCGCTGCCAGAAACTGGGTTCAAACCCGGCATCCGACCAGATATTCTCCTGGGCATCCCGGTTGAAGACGGCTTCAAGGGCAATATAGAGGGTGCCAGTCACAGAATTCTCCAAAGGCGTTTTGGACCCTCGTATGTCAATGCTTCCGACTGGAACAGTTTCAGAATATCGTTCCTCTAACAATGGGTTATCACAACTCTAGGCGCGTACTCGCTGAACCTGAAAGTACTTGCAAACAAGAAAGGCGAGACCGGCGGACTGGATGATGCCACCTGCCATGCTTGCTGCTACCGCGCCATAGAGGCCGTGCCAATGCACCAGCACAGGCAAGACTGATATCTGGAGCAGCAACGACGCAAGTGTGATGACGAAAGTTTCCCCTATCCTGGCCAGCGGCATGGCTGCATAGGACAGGAGTTGTGCCATATAGAGCGGGAAAAACAACAGCACGATAAGCGAGGCATCAAAACCAAATTTAGTCGGGAGCAGATCATGGAATGCCGATTGCACAATGCCTGTCAGCCCGGCAACAGCAAAAGCAACAACCAGCGCCAGTCCAAACAGAAGAAAACTGCGTCGGTACAGGGTGCCCGAAAATGCCGTCCAGTCACCCTTGAGATAGGTCGCCGAAAATCCCTTGAGTTCCGTTTGGGCCAGTCCTGTGCAGATCATCAGCACCACGCTCGCCGGAATGGCGACGGTGGAAAAATAGCCCACGGCTTCCCGGCCATGGAACGTCTCAAGAAAATAACGCGGCAGAAAGCCAGTCACCGAGGTCACGACGCTCGATATGCTGGCCCATGAAATCAAGCGGATGTGGGAGGCAAGAAGCACCTGTTTGAGTCCAACGGCTTTGAGGAATGCCAGAAAACTGAACCGCACGACGGAGAGTTCAAGAGCCAGTGCCAGCAGAATGCAGAGATAGATTGCAGATTGCAGCGCAGGAATTGACGCGCCGACCAGGAAGCATATCTCGGCACTGATCCCGATCGCGAGGGCTTTTCCCATCAGCAGTTGGCCCGCCGTAGCGCTACGCCCTGTGACATCAAGCGCACCGTAGCACGCATCCGAGATCAACTCGGATACCTTCAGCAGGAAGACGAGGGTAAAAATAGAGCTGTCCGTGGTTGGGAAAAACAACTGCCTGACGGCGAAAGCAATTCCGGCACCGCAAAGCAATGAAACGATACGCAGTTGGAAGAACTGATACATGCTCAAGTCGCGAATGACACCTGACACCCAATAGGGACGGAGCGAAAAGGCCAGAAGGCCGAAGACCGGCGCAATGATTGCCTGTGAAAGCGAAAAATCACCTGCTGCACGGAAGCCGCCGCTTTTCAGCAATACGACAAGAATGAGCAATTGTGAGCCGGCGTAAGCCACAATGCCCATGGCTTGGGAATAGCCCTTCAAAGTTTTGTGGAGGAAGGCAATGCCTGCAGATTGTTTCATGCGTGCTCCGCTGCATGGATATGGCATCGGGCAGGCCGACAGCCTGCCGAGTAAGCGGGTACTAAGTCCGTTCCGTCTGGATATGGCGAAACTGCAATCATCTGCCATTCACCATTCCGGGCCAGACCGGCCTGGCGACGCTTCTCCACCGGGCTGTTTGCATGTCGAAGAGGTGGATGATCGTCGCGACGATAGTGACAAACAGAAGACTTTTGAAGACATTCAGGCTTTCACCGCGGATGCCATACATCAGGAACATCACCGACCATCCCAGCATAAGCCTTCCCGAAAGATATCCGCGCATTGCCCGCTTCTCGGTCTTGGCGAGAAAAACCCCAATCACCAAAAACAGGATGAATGCACCGCAATGGCCGAAATTCATGTAGGCTTCCGCCTCAATGGAAAATCCGTAGCCTCCGGTCGCCCACACTCCCGCATACTGCTCCGCCAGCCAATTTGCCAGGGTCGGGCGTGCCGGAATGAACCCGAAAGTCACCGTATCGAGAAGAGAGGCATAGTAGGTCTGGCCCCAATACAGGTCTTCCACGCTGATGTGTTCAAAGTATCGCATGACAAACGTATTGACAAAGAGGTTCGATCCTTGGTTTGCAAACGTCAGGATATCCAGGGATTCAAAGATAGTCGAGCGGCCTACACTGAGATAGGAGAATGCCGTCAAGGCCAGTATTGCGATGACCAGGACCGACTTCTTGCCGATTGTTTTCTTTGAATAGAGTATCAGGGCGCCGAGCAGTCCCACCAGAAAAAAATCTCTTTCCTGGAAAACAAGGCAATAGCCAACGAAGGCAAAGAAACCGTAAGCCGCAAGGCCAGAGGTCGTCCAGTAAAGGGAGAGGAAAACACAGCAGAAGACCGACCCGATAAGCAGGATCTTGTAATGAAGCCCGAACAGCGCGTCCGATCCTGCGACTTT
>JBAVOA010000638.1:0-12797 GCA_049691635.1 Aestuariivirga sp.
AGCGAAGGCCCATTTTGTCGAACAGGGTCATCATCTGATTCATCAGAGCGATGTTAACGTCGCGCTGGGTGTTCTCGAGAATCTTGGCGGCTTCGGCAACCCGGATGGACGAGGCCTTGAACAGGCCGGCGCTCACCACGCGGGAGTAAAGTGCCTCGAGAAAATCGGTGGCGGCTTCGCTGCAGCCCGCAACAATTTTCTTAATATCAGTTAACTTGCGGGTTGGATCGCCGGGATTGATGCGCTCGGGCGAGTAGCCGAGGTGGAAATCCAGCCCCTGTTTCATGCCGGACGCCAGTTCGATCACCGGCAGACATTTATCTTCGGTTGTGCCGGGATCGACTGTACTCTCAAAGACTACGAAGGCACCGCGTTTCATATGGGTGCCGATGGTCTTGGACGCGGCGAGCAACGGGCCATAGTCTGGCCGGTAGTGGCTGCTGACCGGCGTTGGCACGCACACGATAATGACATCCGCATTCGCGAGGAATTTTGGGTCCGTGGTGAAATCAGCGTTGATGCCCTTGAGCTCGTCCAGTTTCACCTCGCCGGTGAAATCGAGGCCAGCGCTGAGCTCGGCGATCTTCTGGCTATTGATATCAAAGCCGATGGAACGGGAATTCTTGGAAAAACCGAGGGTTAGAGGCAGGCCGACGTAGCCCAGGCCAATGACGGCCACACGGGCCGTCTCAGGGTTTGGAAAGCTGACGGGCGTCTCGGTGACAAGACGCAAAAACTTGGTTTCGGGCTCGTGGTTGTATCCACCCGCAATACTGGCCGCCGCTTCCATTTGATCTCCCCAGATACATAATGTGTGGAGGCAAAAGACACTATAGCCGATGTAGGACAGGTAAATCAGCGTGGTAAATGACCAGAAAGGTTAAGGAATGGTCTCCCACAGCAGTTTATTTCCCCTAGGGGTGCAAGTTACACATTAACGTCAATGAAATCATTCCTTCCTAGATTGCCACCAGCACAATGGGGATGTGCTTCTTGTGGGTTGTGTTGGGTGTATGCTTTCTCTCGTAACAGTTGAGTGGCTTTTTGCGCTGCTGGTGTTGATTGTCTTCACCAACCGCTATGTCTTTGGCTCGTTCCTGCGGCTGATGGACGGGCGCACCTTGCCCGCCTTTGACCGTGATCCCAAATACTGGCCAAGTGTTGCCGTTGTCGTGCCCGTATATAATGAGGGATCGCATGTGCGCGCGACCGCGGCTTCCTTTGAGGCTCTGGACTATCCGCGCGAACGCCTGACCGTAATTTTCATTGATGATCAGTCTACCGATGACACCTACGAACATCTTCTGGCTGTGGTGAAGCAATATCCATGGATGCAGGTGGTGCAAAATCCACGTAATATGGGCAAGCGGCTCGGCATCAGGAATGCCGTCATGCAGACCCAGGCCGAACTTGTGCTTTCGGTTGATTCAGACGTGATCGTTGTCGAGAATTCGCTGAAGAACCTCGTGCGGCACATGGGCAGCAGCGGCGCGGATGCGGTTGGCGGATGCGTTTTTGTCTCAAATGCCAAGGAAAACTGGCTGACCCGCATGCAGGCGGTGAAATACTGGATCGGCTACCAGTTTCTCAAGAATCTCGAAAATTCCTTCAGTCACGTCATGTGCCTATCAGGCTGCCTTACGCTTTACAAACGCACGGCCCTGCTGGCTGTCGATCACCAGCTTGAATCGCGCACCTTCCTGGGCGATGAAGTCAAGTACGGCGAGGACCGCTATCTGACACGCAAGCTGGTTGAGTCCGGCCATAAAACCAGGCTGTGTTTTACTGCCCGCTGTTTTACCAAGGCGCCTGCCACCATTGCGCACTACCTGAACCAGCAGCTGCGCTGGCGCCGTTCCAACATCGTGGATTTCATCTCGGCGATCCCGAACCTCAACAGCTTCAATCCGATTGTGCTGGTTCACTACATTTCCGTGGCCATGCTGCTGTTTTTCTATCCGTTGTTTCTGGTCAGCCAGGTTATCCATCTGGGATTTGTGATCCCCATGCTGGAACACGCACTTCTGGTCACAGTATTTGCCCTGGCTTATGAATTGAACAAATCAAAGTTGCCGGATTTCGCGCGTATATCCGGTATCTGGTTTCTGTCGATGGCCTTCGTTTTCCCGGTCATGTACGTCACCATGACCCCCCTGGCGCTGGCCACGCTTGGCACCTCGTCCTGGGAAACGCGCGCCACCAAACGCAAGACCTTGTCAGGCTTTCTGGGAGCGCGGACATGACGAGCGAAGCTGCCGCGCCTCTGTCTTCTTTGAAACGTGCTGCAAAAATGCTTTACGTGGGCATTCTCGAGCCTGAGATCGCAGACATTTTGCGGAATGGCTCCGATGATATTGAACTGGTCCAGTCGCTTGCTACGGCGGATACTATTGCCCTGATCAACCGGACCCGGTTCGCCGGTGTGGTTGTCGATCAGCGCGATGAGAAAAATGCGATCGCACTCATGGTTGCGCTGTTGGCGGGATCGGCGCACAGCTACAAGCTCATTGTGATCTGTCAACCGGAACAGGTCGGCAAGTATCTTAGGATGCGCGGTGTCGATCGGGTGCTGGCGTGTCCTGTTTCTCACTACCAACTGCAAGCAGCACTTGGCCTCAGGAGTGCAGCGGCTAGTTCACGGCAGCAGTCAGTCAACCTCCGACCCGCACCTGTTGCCGAAGCGCTGCGGTCCTTTCCGGAGTTGATCCGCAACCGGGCTGTTTCAACCATCTCCGCATTTTACAAGAACGCGGCTTTCGTGCTTCTGGCTTTGCTGTTTGCGTCCTTCTGTTTTTATGGCCTGCTTATTGCCTATTTCCTACTCTCGTCGTCTTGGGGCGCGCCGGTTCAGCTTTCGAGCGGCCATGAACTGGTGGTGAAGGTCGAGCAGCAGATCAATGACATGAAGGTGAATGCAAACCTCACCAGCCAGCGTGTTTCGGAAGCAGAACTTGAAGCAGCCCAGGCGACGCGCGCCCATGAAGATGCCAAGCTCCTCGTGGGCTATGTGCTCGGCACTGTTGAAGAGGAAATTGCGGCGCGAACTGCGCGCCAGGCCACGCTGGGCAAGTCCGTCAAGCGCATGGCCAGCCTCAGGCGAACCTTTGAGAAGCAACTCACGGCCAATGGCATGTCGGCCGAACTGGGCAAACTGTTCGATAAACGTTTGATCGACCGTTACACTTACAAGACCGGTACCCTCGGCCTACTTGAGGCGGGCCAGAGACTTTCTGGGCTTGAAGGCGAATTGGACGTCGCCAAGGACAATGTTGCGTTCGCCGATTCAGACATCCGGATGCTGAAGTCGCTTCGTGCGCAGCTCAAGGGTGGCCCCATGGTGACCATCGCCGCGGCATCCGCTGATCTCATTCTGCTGACCAAGCAGGCCGTTGATGCCCGATCAGCGCTCGATCAATCAAGGATTCAACTGGTCTCGGCAACGTCGCGGCTTTCGCTGCTTGCCAACAGCAAGGACTTGCTGAACGAACGCATCAACACGTTGCTCCAGTCGCCCCTGGGAAGGGCTATTGGATCAACGGTCTACGTGATCTTCGTGCCCTATGGAAACGAGGGAAATTTCAAGACTGGCGCCCCGCTCTATAGCTGCTCGCTGACGGTCATTTTCTGCCATCGCGCCGGCAAGGTTGGTGCTGCAGTGCCCGGCGAATCCAGCACCGTCCATCCATTTTTTGGCAAGCCCATCCGCGGTTTCTTCGTCGAGGCAATCCTGGACGATACAAATGCTGCCTCTCAGGAGATTATCCATGCAGAACGGCCTCCGTTCTTCTTCTAGCAGCAGGCTTGCGCTGTTGGCGCTTGCCGGTGTGCTTGGCCTGGCCGGTTGTACGGCTGGCGCGGGCTTGCTGACAAACAGCGGGAAACCAGCCGACTTGCGCCTTGTTACGCTCGATACCGAACCGGAAATGACCGCATCGACAACAAAGCCAGAGGCAATCCAGAAAATCACGGACGGCGTTGAGATCAGGCCCGCCACATTCGTTGAAACGGATGATCCAAGCAGTTCGGCATGGTGCAAATACCTGGAAGAGGATTCTGCTGCAGAGGCCACGATCCTGCGTTCCCCCACGGTCAGCGGCAAGGTGGATGACGGCGGCAAGGCGGCGGTCAGTCTGGGCGTCAGCGTTTCGAGTTTCACCAAGGCACGCCTGATTGAGCAGGCCGCACAGGTCAAATGCAGGCGCTACCTTGCGGAAACCGGATTGCAGAAACTCGCCTTTGTCACACCCCAGGGCCTGACGGCCGCAGGTTTCCAGGCCAAGTCCACAAGTATCCTGCAGCGCAAGGCGGAACTTGCCGAGCTTCGCCAGCAGATAAAATATGAGTTGCGGCGTGGCAACCTGACAGTTGAAAAAGCAACTTCGTTGTCGGTGCTGATTGACCAGATCAACGCCGAGGGAAATGCCGCCAAATCCCAGGCGGACCGCCGCCTTGCGGAAGGCTTGGGAAACCCCCTTGGGGCAGACGTGCTCGGGGAGGATCTCATTAAGGCGGAAGCGGAACTGGAAGACATCAACAGCCGTATCCGCACGGCTGATGCGATGGATCTTTCGATCAGCGCAGGCTGGAACGATGACGGGTTGCGGGATGGCTTTGACGTCCATGATGATTCATTCAGCGGCAAGGTGAGCTTCTCGATCAAGCTTGGAGCCCTCGCACCGCAAAGATTTGCCCATGAGCGGCGGGCAAGGGATGCCAAGGTCAGGGCGATCCGGGATCAGGAGGGGGGCGCCCTCTGGCAGATCCAGATGCTGCACAAGGCCCATCAGCGGGCCCTTGCCGGACTTGCCCAATCGCAAGCCAAGCTCAAGGACGCGCTGGCGGATGCACACAAACTGGTGAAAGTGCTGAATTCAGCGCAAAGCCCTGAATTTGTCGGCACCCTTATTGGGGCGAAGATCCAGGTTGTCAGGCTGCTTGCTGACAAGGCGGCGATTGACGGGTCGATTGAAGAGATTGAGCAAAACCTGAAACGGCTCAATATCGGCTGATCGACGCTCACATCCGCCATTCGCCTGGTGGTGGACATGCCAGTTTCTTTCAGTAAAAGCATGGGCCACACGCGTCATCAAGGCCAGGCAATGTCCACAAGTAAGAGTTTTTTCGTCGGTATCGATACGGGCGGCACCTATACGGATGCTGTCATCATTGCCCAAGATACGCAGAAAATTCTCAGCCGGGCAAAGGCGCTGACAACGAAGGGCGATCTGTCCATTGGCGTGAAGGAGGCCCTTTCGACCGTGATGGAATCGCTTCCGGCTGACGTAAAGTCTTCGGCCATTGGGCTGGTTTCCGTTTCGACCACGCTG
Source organism: Aestuariivirga sp. (assembly GCA_049691635.1). GTDB lineage: Bacteria > Pseudomonadota > Alphaproteobacteria > Rhizobiales > Aestuariivirgaceae > Aestuariivirga. The sequence goes on from JBAVOA010000638.1 coordinate 5,328, forward strand.
GCCACCAATGCGGTGGTGGAGGGACACGGCAGCCCGGTAGGGGTTTTTCTGATCGGCTTTGACGCCCACATGGCGGAGCGCACCGGCATTGCCAAGGCTTTCCCGAATTTGCCGCTGCGCATGATTGCTGGCGGCCATGACCACAATGGTGATGCCAGGGTTCCCTTGGATGTTGCTGCCCTCGAACGTGAAGCTGAGCTGCTGAAGGGTGAGGTTTCGGCCTTTGCCGTTGCTTCCGCTTTTGCGGTCAGAAATCCGGAGCACGAGAAGACCGCGCGCGACATTATCATGCGCGTGACAGGCAAGCCGGTGACGCTCTCCACTGAATTGACTTCTTCACTGGATGCACCGCGCCGGGCCTTGACGGCAGTTCTTAATGCCCGGCTGATCTCGCGCATCTCAATGCTGATTGATGCGGTGCGGCTGGCCATGAAGGATATGCACATTTCCTGCCCGCTGATGGTGGTCAAGGGCGATGGCACATTGGCGCGGGCGGAAAACGTGGCGCTGAAGCCCATTGAAACGGTGCTGTCGGGACCGGCAGCTAGCCTGGTGGGGGCTAAATGGCTGTCGGGCCTTGATGATTTCATCATGTCGGACATTGGAGGCACCACCACCGATATTGGAATTCTACAGGACGGGCGGCCGCGGGTGACCGAGGAGGGGGCAGAAGTCGGCGGCTGGCGGACCATGGTGAAGGCCATCGATGTTTCAACAATTGGTCTTGGCGGCGACAGTGAAGTTCATCTGGGAATGGATGGGTCCATGCACATCGGACCCCAACGCATCGTTCCCATTTCGCTCATCGGCGCGCGTTATCCTGAGGTCATTGCGATGCTTGAGGGGGACCTTTCGGACACTGAAGGCGGATCGCAGCATGGACGGTTTGTTGTGGCCCCTTTTGGCAAATCGGGGGCCCGCGATCACAGTGGCCTGACGGCACGGGAGATTGAATTTCTCGCTCTTGTTACCGACCGCCCAAAGCCGCTGCGAAAGCTTGCGGTTTCCTCCGGAGCCCAGCGGGCCCTTTCATCCCTGCGCAAGAAGGGATTGGTGCAACTCTGCGGGTTCACGCCGTCTGATGCCGCCCATGTCCTTGGGTTGCAGGCAAACTGGTCAGCGCCTGCCGCAGTTCTGGCGGCCCAGTTGGCCGTTCGCTTCCGTGACATGAGGTTCGGGACTCCCGAGCGTGTTAGCGCTTTTTGCCAAGACGTGTGGAGTGAAACGGTCCGCTTGTCGGCGCGGGCTATCCTGAATTCGGCATTGGGGATTCCGATCGACAATAATATCCTGGTCAACAACGTGTGTGCCGGCATGCCCAACACGGGTCTGGCCGCTGTAAAAATTTCGCCGCGCATTCCCATCGTTGCGGTGGGCGGGCCGGCGCGGATCTACTATGCGGAAGTCGCCAGACGCCTGGACTGCGAGGTCGTGTTCGCCGAGTGGTGTGAAGTTGCTAACGCGATTGGTGCGGCGGCGGGTCTTGTGGCGCTGAAGGTGACGATTACCGTCGAGGGCGATGGCAATGGGGCATTCCGCGTCCATGGCGGACAGGGTACCCGCATTTTTGGTTCGGGCGCGGAAGCGCTGTCCTTTGCGGCGACGGTGGCCCACGACCAGGCCGAGGCCATGGCTTTGGGCGTGGGGGCGATTTCACCCAAAATCAGCCTCGATGCCAAGAAGTATTATTTGCCCGATGCCATGGATGACAATGGCTTGCTGAAAGCCGAGATCACGGCAGAAGCCATCGGGCGGCCGTCGGCGGCGTAAGGGCCCGCAAGGCGTTAAGGATCCATTCACCATAGTTCAACTGTTGTCGGCTGGTAACTGGGCAAGGCGGGATTGAAATGGTTTCGGAAAGGCCCTGTTAACTGCAAATTTGATAGTCTGGATGGAGTCTTCAGAGAGAATTTACCCATGAACCTTGCTGCCAAATCTGCTGCCCAGACGCCTGCATTCACGGGATGGGATGAATTGGGGCCAAAGGCGCCAAGCTGGAAAATTGAACGGGAAGAGGTGCAATTGGATGCACTTGCACCGTTCTTTCCAGACCAGAATGGCGGGGTTTATGAGCAGCTCCTGTTCAATTTCCCATTCATGATGCATGCCATGGACGGTTCGGGCCGGCTGAGTTCGGTCAACCGCCAGTGGTGCAAGACCTTGGGTTATCTGCCGTCGGACGTGATGGGAAAATCCTTCAACGAACTCCTGACGCCGCAATCGCGCTCGCACCTGATCACGGCGATCTATCCGCAGTATTTGCAGACCGGCCTGTGCCGCGGCGAAGAGATGTTCGTGCACCGCAAGGATGGAACCTTGGCCACCGTCATGCTGTCGATGAATGCCTATCGCGGTGACAAGGGCCGCATTGAGCGTTCCATTTGCCTGCTTCACGACATTACTGACCGGAAGATCGCCGAAATTGCCACGGCACGGAGCGACCAGCGGTTTCGCGGCGCGTTTTCCGCGGCGGCCCACGGCATGGCCCTGGTCTCGCCGACAGGACAGATTGAGCTGTCCAATGCGGCCTTCGTTGCCTTTCTTGGCCGCAAGGACATCGACAAATCGACGCTGACATTTGACGAAACCTTGCACCGCGACGATCGCGGACAGTTCCTCAACGGCATGCGCCAGCTTCTGTCGGGCGAGATTCCTTCGCTGAAGCAGGAACTGCGCTACATGACGGGAACCGGTGGAGTGGCCCATGGATCCACCAGCGTCTCCATGGTCAGAAGTGAAAACTCCGAGATTGAACAGCTTGTTGTCCAGATCGTTGATGTCACGGACCGCAGGCTGACGACGCAGCGCTTGCACCAGGCCCAGAAAATGGAAGCCATCGGGCAGCTGACTGGCGGCCTCGCCCATGACTTCAATAACCTGCTCACCATCATCATGGGCAATCTGCAATTGCTTGAAAGCAAGCTGGAGGGCGATGAAAAGGCCGTCAAGCGGGCCAATGAAGCACTCGACGCGGCGCGCAAGGGTTCCGACCTCACCCGCCAGTTGCTGGCCTTTGCCCGCAAGCAGGACCTCGAGCCGCAGGAGGTCAAGGTCAATGACCTCGTTGCCGGCATGGAAGCCCTGATCTCCCGAACGCTTGGAGAAAATGTCGAATTGAAGGTTGACGTGGCAGCAGGCGCGCCGAAGGTCCTGATCGACCCTTCGCAGTTTGAATCATCCATCCTCAATCTAGCCATCAATGCACGCGATGCCATGCCGAATGGCGGCTTGCTGACGATTGAGACCCAATTGGTCTATCTGGATCATGAGTATGCCGAGAAGCATCCGGAAGTTGTTCCAGGCCACCATGTGATGGTTGCGATTTCGGATACGGGCACCGGCATGACGCCGGAATTGCTCGAGAAAGTTTTCCATCCCTTCTTTACCACCAAGGAGAATGGCAAGGGCACCGGGCTCGGCCTTTCCATGGTCTATGGCTTTATCAAGCAATCAGGCGGTCATATCAGCATCTACAGCGAAGTGGGACATGGCACTTCGGTCAAAATGTATCTGCCGCGGAAGATCGCATCGGGTGAAATTTCTGGCGACACAACTGCCGGAAGCCAGAAGATCGGCGACAAGCCGCCGCGCGCAGCTGTTGCAGTTGCGGCTGAACCGGAGGTTCCGGTGAAGACCGCAAGGCTGCAGAAGATCCTTGTAGTCGAAGACCAGGAGGCTGTGCGGGCCGTGGCCTGCGGCTTCCTCACGGACTTCGGCTATGACGTGGTGGAGGCTGAAGACGGTTTCCAGGCCCTGTCAAAGCTTCAGGAAGATCCGGAGATCGATCTCATGTTCTCGGATATCGTGATGCCGGGCGGGATGAATGGTTTCGATCTGGCCCAGGCCGCCAGCGGCATGCGGCCGGACCTCAAGATTGTCCACACCTCGGGCTATCCGAAGGGCGCCATGGTCCACCAGGACGAGCCGCGCTTCAAGCAGGGATTCATCATTATGAAGCCTTACCGGCGCGAAGAACTGCAAAAAATCATCCGGGATGCCTTTGAAAAGCAGATATAAGGCTTTTTAGAAAAAGAGAATCTTGCTAGGAGTGGTGCCCTTGGGGGCGTTTCAATCTGGGGAGATTTCACATGCAGGGCGTGGCGCGACGGTTTTTTATTCTTGCTATCATTATGGGAATTCTGGGAATGATGCTTGGCCTCAGCATGGCCATAAGCCATGACCACATTGAGATGCCGGTTCACGCCCACACCATGGTGGCGGGCTGGCTGATGTCTGCGGTGTTCGGCTTTTTCTATCACATGTTTCCAGCTGCCAGGCAAAACAAGTTGGCGAACATTCACTTCTGGATACATGCGGTGAGTGTGATTGTGCTTGTCGTATCGCTTTATTTCGTTCTTGCGGGAAATGCGGCCATTGAGCCGGTGACTGCGGTCGCGTCGATCATTTTCTTCCTGGGCATGCTGCTGTTTGCGTGGATTGCGATTCCCGTTATCAACAAGGCATAGGTAAAGTCTCTCTAACTAAGGCTCGTCAAACGCCGCAAAACCCATTATCAAGCGCGTCAATTCTGTGAGTTTTGCCGGGGCATCTTTTGGTTGATTTTTTTACGGTTGAAAACCTGCTGACGCTGGTGGTGCTGACGGCGCTGGAGACGGTGCTGGGTTTTGACAACCTGCTTTACATTTCCATTGAAGCCAAGCGCGTGGCTCCGGCGCAGCAGAAATATGTGCGGCGCATGGGCACGATCCTGGCCATCGGGCTGCGTATCGTGTTGCTGTTTGTCGTCTTGCAACTGATCAACCTGTTCCAGGAACCCTTTTTCAGTATTCACCAGGCGGTGGTCGCGGGGGCGTTCAACGGGCACAGCCTGATCGTCATGGCGGGCGGGGCATTTCTGATCCACACGGCGCTCAAGGAAATATCCCACATGCTGGTGGTCAGCGATTTCGCGCACGAGGAAGGGGAGGGTCCAAGACACCGCAGCGTGCCTTCGGCGCTGTTCTGGATTCTGGTGATGAATATCGTGTTCTCGTTTGACACGGTGCTTTCGGCGGTGGCGCTGACCAAGAACTTCGTCATCATGACGACGGCCATCGTGCTGTCGGGTGTGCTGATGGTGATGCTGGCCGAGCATGTGGCCAGTTTCCTGCAGAGGAACCGGATGTATGAAGTGCTGGGCCTGTTCGTGCTGCTTCTGGTGGGCGTGATGCTGCTGGCGGAAGGCGGGCACATCGCCCATCTGGCCTTCTTCGGCTATACGGTTGAACCGATGGCCAAGACCACCTTCTATTTCGTGGTGGCGGCCCTGGTCATCGTGGATGTGGTGCAGGGGCGCTACCAGAAGAAGATCATGGCGGAAGAAAAGGGCGGCAAGGGCAAGTAGGGTATTTGCTTTCTTGCGTCCTATACGCTGAGGCGTCGCGAGCCATGGTGCTGGGCGATGCGCCAGTTGCCGCCCCGCTTCACCAGCACCCAGGTCATGCGGTAGGGCGAGGGTTGCGCGCCATCGGCAAAATCCACGTGGCCTGCCGTCACCGCGACATCGGGGCCAAGCATCGCCACCCGCGGCATGGGATAGGATTTTACCCGCACGTCCGGACCCCGGCCAGCGAAATAGGACCGGATTGCGGCGCGGCCAACCTGAAGCTCGTCCATCGCGCCAAACAGGTTTGCATCTTCGATGTAGAGTTCCATGTGCGCGTCAAGGTCGTGGCTGTTGAAGGCCGCGACCCACTGGGCATGCAGGGCTTCGACTGTTGGTGTAGTGTCCATTTTCTTTCCCCGGCCAGTTATCCTGTGTTGGAAACTGCCACATATACTGTTGAAGTCAATTCGCTGGTTCCTGGTTGCGCCCGACGACGTAGACGCCTGCGGCCACGATCAGCGCGATCCCCAGGATCGTCCATTGGTCTGGAATGTCCTGGAACACGGCCAGGCCAAAGAGCACCGCAGCCAGAATCTGGAAGTAGGTGAAGGGTGCGAGGATATTGGCCGGTGCGAGGGCGAAGGCCTTTGCCAGAAAATACTGGCCGGCGCCAAAGGCGGCACCCAGGCAAAATGCCAGAACCCATGCCCAAGGGGTCAGGGGCAGCCAGCCCACCATGGAGAGCGGGATGGCAACCAAGGTTCCCACCAGCAGGGTCCACGCAAGGGTTGTCGTGGGCGGCTCGCCAACGGCTCCGAGGTGGCGCGACAGCAATTGCAGGGCGGCGAAGAACAGGGCCGCGACGGCGGGAAAGACCGTGTAGAGCGAGAGTTCCGAGAAGCCGGGGCGGGCGACAATCAGCACCGCGAGGAAGCCTATGGCAACGCCAATCCAGCTCGACAGGCTCACCCGTTCTCCCAGCAGCCAGCCGGAAAATGCCACAACCAAAAACGGGGTTGCGAAAAGGATGGTGGTCGCTTCGGCCAGAGGCAGATATTTGACCCCGAAAACCATCGCTCCGCCAACGGCGACGGGCGTCAAGCCCCGGATAATCTGCAGGCCCGCATGTTGCGTCTGAAACAGGCTTTTCCACTTTCCGGGCGCTGTCATGCCCAGCAGGACAAGCATCGCAACGACATAGCGTGCCAGAACAACCTGGCCGAAGGACTGGGTTTCGATGAGAACCTTGCTGATGCCATCGACGAGCCCAAAGCAGGAGACCGATGCGATCAGAAACAGGATGCCGCGCAGTCTTTCTGCCCGGAGAAGCTCAATTTTCATCGGCGCAATATGTCCGCAGGCTGCTTTCAAAGCAAGGCAGGACTGGCCAGCATTGCCCTTTGGGTTAGCCTCAGCTAAACCCCGCCCATTCCATCCATTCAGTTCAGGTTTCCAATCCCATGGCACGTCAATTCATCTACCATATGCAGGGCCTTTCGAAGTCCTATGCGGGCGGCAAGAAGGTTCTCGACAATGTCCATCTGTCGTTTTACCCGGACGCCAAAATCGGCGTGCTCGGCCCCAACGGCTCGGGCAAATCCACCTTGCTGCGCATCATGGCGGGGCTCGACAAGGAATGGAACGGCGAGGCCTGGCTGGCGGACGGGGCCACCTGCGGCTATCTCCAGCAGGAGCCGGAGCTTGATCCCGCTCTCAATGTGATGGGCAATGTGATGGAGGGGGTGGCGGCGAAGAAGGCCATTCTCGATGAATACAATGGGCTGATGGCCGACTATAATGACGAGAATGCCGAGAAAGCCGGCAAGCTGCAGGATGTGATCGACTCGCAGAACCTGTGGGACCTGGAAGCCCAGGTGGAGCAGGCCATGGATGCCATGCGCTGCCCGCCCGGCGAGGCTTCGATCGACAATCTCTCGGGTGGCGAAAAGCGCCGGGTGGCGCTGACCCAGCTTCTGCTGCGCAGGCCCGACCTGCTGCTGCTCGACGAGCCCACCAACCATCTCGATGCGGAGAGCGTCAACTGGCTGGAGCATCATTTGAGCGACTATCCCGGCTCAATCCTCATCGTCACCCATGACCGCTACTTCCTCGACAATGTGACGGGCTGGATCCTTGAACTGGAC
>JBAVOA010000639.1:0-7582 GCA_049691635.1 Aestuariivirga sp.
ATCTATGCCTCGTTCTTTGTCGTGGCGGCCAATGCGCTGGTTGACGTGGTCTATATCCTGCTCGACCCTCGCGTGAGAACCGCCTGATGCTGCAGGTCCGCGATCTCCGGGTATCATTCCGCACCGAGCAGGGACTGATGCAGGCCATTGACGGCGTCTCCTTCGATGTGGCCGAAGGAGAAATCCTTGGCGTCGTGGGCGAGTCCGGTTCGGGAAAGACGGTGTCGCTGCTTGCCGTCATGGGGCTCATTAATGATCCCAATGCGGTGATTGAGGGGTCAATCAAGTACCGCGGCCGCGAGCTGCTGGGATTGCCGCCCGCCGCCATGCGCAAGCTGCGCGGCCGCGAGATCGCGATGATCTTTCAGGATCCCATGACGGCGCTCACGCCGGTTTACACAATCGGCTGGCAGATTGCCGAACAGATCATGGCCCATGAAAACATCGGCAAGTCTGCCGCCCGCAAGCGGGCTATTGACCTGCTGGCCGAGGTGAACATTCCAAATCCGGAAGAAGCGGTTGACCGCTACCCGCATCAGCTGTCAGGCGGCATGCGCCAGCGCGCCGTGATCGCCATGGCCCTTTCCTGCAATCCCGCCCTGCTGGTGGCCGATGAACCCACCACTGCCCTTGATGTGACCGTGCAGGCGCAAATTCTTGATCTCGTGCGCAAGCTGCAGCGCAATCACCAGTCAGCCATCGTGTTCATCACCCACGACATGGGCGTCATTGCTGAAATTGCCGACCGGGTGATGGTGATGTATGGCGGCCGCATTGTCGAGTGCGGCAGCAAGCGTGAACTGTTTCTCGATCCCCAGCATCCCTATACGCGGGCCTTGCTGGATTCCATTCCGCCCTTGGAGGGCAAGCGGCCCAAGCGCCTGCGGTCCATTCCCGGCTCGCCGCCGTCCCTGTTGGACCGCCCGAAGGGCTGCGCCTTCGGCCCGCGCTGCCCGAAATACTTTGACCGCTGTGCGGTGCAGCCTGCGCTTGTCGGTACAAGCCATGCGGCGGCCTGTTTCCTGGCGAGTCTCCCATGAGCGATACGCCGCTTCTCGAAGCCATTGATGTCAGCAAGCGTTTCACTGTTGGGAGCAGGTTCTCGGCCCGCGGCCGACTTACTGTTCACGCGGTCGATGGCGTCTCGCTTGCCATCATGCCCGGTGAGACGGTTGGGCTGGTGGGAGAATCCGGTTGCGGCAAGTCCACCCTCGGCCGCTGCATGGTAAGGCTTTACGGCATCACCTCAGGCACGATGCGCTTCAATGGCGAGGATATTTCCCGGAAGTCGATGCGCGAGATGCGGCCCCTGCGCCGCGAGTTGCAGATCGTTTTTCAGGACCCCTATGCCTCGCTCAATCCACGCCGCCGGGTGCGTGATCTCATCGCCGAGCCTTTGCGGGTTCACACTAGCTTGTCCGGCGAGGCCGTGGCGCGGCGCGTGGCCGAACTTCTCGATCTCGTGGGCCTGCATCCGGACCACGCCATGCGCTTTCCCCATGAGTTTTCCGGCGGCCAGCGCCAGCGCATAGGCATTGCGCGTGCCATCGCCCTGGAACCCAAGCTCATAGTGCTGGATGAACCCGTGTCCGCCCTCGATGTGTCCGTGCAGGCCCAGATCGTCAATCTGCTGGCTGATTTGCAGGAGCGGCTCAAGCTTACCTATGTTTTCATCGCCCATGACTTGAGCGTCGTGCGCCAGGTCTCAACCCGCATTGCCGTCATGTATCTCGGCTCCATCGTTGAGCTGGGGCAGGCGGATGATATTTTTGAAAGGCCGGCCCATCCCTATACCCAGGCTTTGATCTCGGCAGTTCCTGTGCCCGATATAACAAAGGCAGGTTCGCGCACCCGCATTGTCCTCACCGGCGATGTGCCGAGCCCGGTCAATCCGCCCGCGGGTTGCCGGTTCCACCCGCGCTGCCCCGTGGCTCAGGACCGCTGCAGGGTGGAGCGGCCGGCGCTTGTCCAGCACGGCTCCGGCCGCAAGGTTGCCTGTCATTTCCCGATTGAAGGCGGGGCCTGATTTACTCTACAGCAATCACGGAGTTCGTTGGCCATCATCAAAGGAGCAACCATGCCGACTGTAAAAATATGGACCGATGCCGAGGTGGATGCTGTTCCCCGGGTAAAGGCGGTTTTTGAGGATATCCGGAAAACGCGGAAATCGGATTTTGTCAATAATTTCTGGCGCGGGCTTTGCAACCAGCCTGTCTTGCTGGAACGGACATGGGCGAACCTCAAGGAAGTGATGGTCAAAGAGGGCGCCCTTGATTCCCTCACCAAGGAGCTGATCTATATTGCGGTTTCAACGGTGAATGGCTGCTCCTATTGCGTACATTCCCATACGGCGGCAGCCCGCGCCAAGGGCATGACGCCCGGTCAGCATGAGGACCTGCTTGCGGTCATCGGCATGGCCATGCAGACCAATGGCATTGTCACCGCCCTGCAGATACCGGTGGATAGGGAATTTCAGGTCTAGTGCACCGCCGCGTACATGATTTTTTCCTCGGTGGCTTCGAGCGGGGTGATTTCCTCAACGATGCGGCCCTGCCGGCACACCAGAATGCGGTCTGACAGGTTCATGATTTCGGGCAGGTAGGACGAGATCACGACGACGGCCAGGCCCTCGTCGGCCAGCCGGTTGATGAACTGGTGGATTTCGGCAATGGCACCTACATCTACGCCGCGGGTGGGCTCATCGAAAATCACCAGGCGCGGCTTCTGAATGAGTGCTTTGCCGATAACGACCTTCTGTTGATTTCCGCCCGAGAGTTCAATGACCCGGGCGTTGTCATTGATGGCCTTCACATTCAGCCGCTTTGACCAGTCCGCCGAAAGCTCGCGCATCTCCTGGAAGTTGATGATAGACGATTTTTCCAGCCCCGCCGCCAGAAGGCCGGAATAGAAGTTCTCGGCAATCGACATGGTTTCAAAGAAGCCTTCGAGCTTGCGGTCTTCGGTCACGTAGATGATGCCATCGCGCACGGCTTCCGTAGGCACGAGATACCGCACGGGTTTGCCATCCAGTTCGATGTCTCCGCCTTGCCTGAAGTCACGCTTGTAAATTCCTGCCACGATTTTGAAAGTTTCGGTGCGGCCCGATCCGATGAGCCCAAAGACTCCGGTGATCTGCTTCTCGAAAATTGAAAAGGAATTATTACGGACCGCGTTGCCCATTGAAATATCCTGAACCGACAGGATCTTCTTACCGCGGCCGCGGATCTGCGCGGCGCTCCGGGTGGTGTTGTAAATCTCGTTGGAAAGGGCACGCCCCACCATGGCGCGCACGACCTTATCCCGGTTAAATTCCGAGACAGGCCCGCTGGCGACCAGCTCGCCGTCGCGCAGGATGGTGATGCGGTCCGCCTGCGCCAGGGCTTCTTCCAGGGCATGGGTGATGAATATGATGGAAACGCCGGTCTTTTTCAGGCGTTTCATCAGGGCAAAGAAGTGCCGCTTTTCCTCCGGCGTAAGCGTAGCCGTGGGCTCGTCAAAGATGATCACTTCGGCCTTGTGGTGAACGGCGCGGGCGATTTCCACCATCTGCCGCTTGGCGGCCCCCAGGCTCGCAACCGTAGCCGTGGGATCAACTGTGAAGTTGAGCGACTGGAGAAACTGCTGGGCGGAAATGTAAATGCCGCGCAAGCGGTTGAGAAAGTTCTCCTTGCCGAGATAGATGTTCTGCGCAACGGTCATCGAGGGCACAAGGCTGGTTTCCTGAAACACCATGGCGATGCCGTCGCTCAAGGCTTCGAAGGGCGAAGCGTATTTCACCTCTCTTCCACGATAGAGCATCGTGCCCGACGTTGCCTCGACCACGCCCGCCATGATCTTGGTGAGCGTCGATTTGCCCGCGCCGTTTTCGCCGAGCAGAGCATGGATCTCACCCTTGGCGAGCGAAAAATCCACATCGCGCACCGCAGGCACGCCCCGGTAGTGCTTGGTGACTTTTTGCATGTCGATGAGGCTTGTCATGTTATGCGTGGCCTTTTCCGGGGGTGACGCGCAGGATGACACCGCCGCCGCGTGAGGTGGCGATGATCTTGTCCCCGTGTTCAATGGCACTTGTAATCCCATGCCGGGTGCCATTGGCGCGGCTGTGATAGCTATTGACGGGAAGAAACTGCTCGTCGAGTTCGACAATCAGGCCATAGGAGCGCGAAGGCGACCACGGCTTGTGAATGCCCATGGTTTTCACTCCGCCACTTTGCAAGGGTTCGAGAAAGCTCCTGCTGGCCGACAGGGACGGTGCAATCCAGTAGCGGCTGTCAACTTCGGCAAGCATGGCGTTGCGGTAGCCATCCTCCTGCAGGACAAATTCGATCAGCCGGTTGCGGGGCGCAAACAGGCAGAGAATGAATCCGCCTGAAGCCTTCCGCATGATACGGGACGGATAGCCTGCGAGCTTTGCAAGCACCGGCGTGGAGTTTCCGCTTGCCATGGGAACGGAAACCAGGCGGTGCTGCCATGCTTCAGAAACGATCACGCGGCTGTTTGCGGCATCAACCGCGAGGCCACCGGGAAAGGCGAGATTTTTTGCAAGGCAGCGGCGCTCCCCGGTACTGAGCGAGACATGCCAGAGCGACCCGCTGGTATTCTTGTGCATGAGATCGGCAGCCCAGGCGCTTGGCCTATGGGTTTCCGATCCGTTGCAGACATAGAGATCATCTTCGCCCTCAAAGGCGAGTGCCGTCGGGCAGTTAAAGCCATTAAGAGGGGAGAAACTGCCATTGTGAAATACGATACCGCCCGCATCCAATCCTGCCGCAACTTGACCCTTGCCCGATCCAGCAACAGCACTGATGCCCGACTTGAAGGATGCAATAGGCTTCGATTTCCCCGTCGCAAAGAGTTTGTCGCCGCTGGAATAGATCAGCGTTGTTCCGACTGCCGTGATATTATCGGGGACTTCGCAGGATGTCAGAATCTTCGCCTCATCCAGCGCCGTGTTGGGCCGCAGGGCGCCATCCAGCGGTGGAATGGTGACAGCCTTGCCACGGAAAATATCGAGCAGGGGGTCGAGAATCATGCGGCGTTCCCCCAATAGGAGGTCGGGCCGGTCCATTTCGGATCAGCACCAGGAATCTTGTAGCGGCCAATGCGGTTGTTCAGGATGCCGCCTACATAGAGATAGCCCTTGTGCTCGCGCATGGAGGTGACCATCGGGTGGCTGGTGCCCGTCATGTCGCCAAGCGTTTCGACAATGCGTCCCGTTTCATCAAACTTCACCACGCCGCCCGTGTTGATGTTGGGAAACAGCCATTCATCGGCCGGCAGTCTCCGTGTCATGCGCTTGCGGAAGCCGGGATTGCGCAGCGCCAGATCGAAACTTGGCGTGCGCATGCCGAGCCAGGCCATCCAGTAATTGCCGTCGGAGGCGCGGTTGATGTTATCCGGATAGCCCGGCATGTCCTTGATGAGGCATTCAGCGGTGCCGGTTTTGGGCCCTTCAAGCCAATAGCGATGCACCCGGCAGGCCCAGCTCTCGGCAAAGAACAGCGATTTGCCGTCATGCGCCATGCACACACCATTGGCATAACGGTAATTTTCCAGAAGTGTCCTGGTTTCGCCTGTCTTGGGATCGTAAACCAGCAAACGCCCGGTGGGGCGGCCTTCAATGGAATCCAACGCCCAGTCATGGGCGTCATAACGGGTGGTTGAATCGGTAAAATAGATCCTTCCATCGGGCGCCACATCAAGATCATTGGGGTCCCGCAGCCGCGCATCATCCACGATGGAGGTGAGTGTGCGCTTGGTTTCCGCCGTGAGCTGCCGGGCTTCGCCTGTCCTGGAAATGGCATAGAGCCCCATGGCGCCGACGCAGGAGAGCAGGGTGCCCTCCCGGTCAAAGGCGAGGCCAAGGGGAAAGCCGCCGGTGTGGGCGAACACCTCGGATTTCTTGTAGTCGGGGGCAAAGAAGCGGATGATTTCCCCATGCCGCGTACCGCAATACAAATGGTCGTTGCGATCAAGGATCACATCTTCAGGGCCTTCAAGCTTACCAAGGCCAATATAGTCGGTCTTTGAAATCTTGTTGTTGAGCGCATAGGGCGATGCCGCATCGGGAAGCGCCGACTGTGTTTCGCCCATGCTGTGATAAATAGGGGCAACATAGACCTCGTCCAGAACCTTGTGGCGGTTCTTGAGCCAGCGGATATCCAGCACGACCGCGGCGGCCAGCATGAGGCCGAGCACCATCTGGTTGGTTCCGGTGCCATAACCCAGGCGGATGAGGCCGTTGTTCATCACCAACACGATGATGGCACCCATCGCACCCTTGGCAATCGAGCCGCGCCCGCCGCCCAGACTGTTGCCACCAACCACCGCCGCCGTGAGGGCAAGGATTTCAAGATTGAGCCCGGTGCCGGGGCCGGCACCACTGAGACGGCAGGCAATCAGGAAGCCCGCAATGCCGGAGCAGGTGCCCGATATGACATAGGACATGAAGACTGTTTCGCGCACCCGGATGCCCGAGTTATGGGCCGAGCGGCGTGAGCCGCCAACTGCCAGCATGTGAAGCCCGGGCCTTGAGCGCGTAAGGGCAATATGGGCAATGACGGCGATGAAAATTGCCGAGATGACACTGATGGAAAGTCCGAGAATGCGGCCATCGCCGATGAAATCCCACGTCTCGGAGGTAACGGAAGAGGTCTGGATCTGTGCGGCAAAATTGACTACGAGAATGTCGTAGAGCGAGCGGCCAATGATGAAGGTGACCAGCGTTGTCAGAAAGGCGCGCAGCCGCATGAAGCCGATGAGATAGCCGTTGATGGCTCCAAAGGCGGCTCCTGTCGCCACCGCGGCAAGAAACCCCACCCAGACAGGCAGTTCAAAAATGAACACGCTTGAAACAGCGGCAAAAGTGGCCAGCGCAAAGATGGAGCCAACCGACAGATCAATGCCGCCGGCCAGCATGACGACGGTGAGCCCGGTGACGACAATCGAAAATTCGCCAAGTTGCCGGGTGGATTCAACCAGCGCCGTCGGCTTGAAGAAACCCTGGATCGCGCTGCCGAACCCGGCAACGGTGAGCACCAGCGCCAGGAAAGGGATGGCGTTATCCGTCCACCGCTTGGTGAGGATTTCGCCGATCAGGTGATCAGGAATAAGATTGTAGCGCCAGCGCTGGAGCTGCTCACGAAACGTCATTCAGCTTTTCCAATTGCGGGAAGCGGCAGGACCTGCCCGCCGCTTCGCCATCGTCTCGTGAATTACTTCGCGGCTTGCAGGGCTTTCACATCCCAGCAGGTATCGGCCTTCACATCCGCCTTGGTGTAAGCTTGTTCCAGCGAGTAGATGTAGGTCTTGGACGTGCCTGCAGGCTGCCCGCTCTGCAGCAGGAACTTGATAATGGCGTTCATGTCGCCGGATTGCTTGTGAAGCTCGGTTGAAACTACAGCGGTGAATTCACCGGAAGCCAGCTTGTCACAATCCACCTTTTCACCGCCACCCGTTGTGACGAGGGCGATCTTGCCTTCCTTGCCGGCATCGCGGATAGCAGCGGCCGTGCCAGAAGCATCGCCATCCCAGAAATCGATGATGGCACAGATATCAGGGTTCTGTTGCAACATGGTTGTGG
>JBAVOA010000640.1:0-2679 GCA_049691635.1 Aestuariivirga sp.
GCCGGCAACCCTATCTATGTCGAAGGCACAATCCAGGACGCCACCGAACGCATTACAACACTTGCCATCATCGAACGGCAGGCGAACCTCGATACACTCACCGGTGTTGCCAGCCGGTTCCGTTTCCTCAATTGCCTGGAAACGGAAACCAAGCCTGACAAGCTCGGGTGCACGCTCTATTCCGTTGATCTCGACAAGTTCAAGGAGGTCAATGATCTTCTCGGCCATGCCGCGGGAGACATTGTCCTCAAGGTCATCGCAAACCGGCTGCAAGCGCTCGCGGAGGAGCCGTGCCTTCTGGCCCGCCTTGGCGGCGATGAGTTTGCAGTCCTGCAGCCGGGACAGCGCAGCAAGACCAGTGTGGAAGCATTCGCCAAGAAAATCGTCGTTGCTTTGCGTGAACCCCTGCGGATCAATGGGCATGATCTTACGCTGGGAGGCAGTGTGGGCGTTTCGATGTTTCCCAACCAGGCAACCGATGCGGAGGAATTGCTGGGCAATGCCGATCTTGCCATGTACCAGGCGAAGGCAGCCGGGCGGAACGGATTCCGTGTCTTTGACTTCGAGCTGAGATCCGATCTCCAGAACCGCAAGGAACTGGAACTCGAGTTGCGCCGTGCCATCGAGCGGGACCAGCTCGAACTCTACTATCAACCAATTGTCCAAGCGGGCACTGGTGTTGTCGAAGGCTATGAAGCGCTCATGCGCTGGAATCATCCAAAACGGGGATTCCTCCCGCCATCGCAGTTCATTCCCATGGCTGAAGAGGCGGGCCTTATGACCGAACTTGGCAACTGGGCGATTACCCGCGCCTGCAGGCAGGCAACAACCTTGCCGGCGCATATCAAAATTGCCGTCAATGTATCGCCCAGCCAGTTCCGCTCCGCCAGCATTCTGGTGAAGTTGCGCAATGTGCTCCTGGAGACCAAGCTCGATCCAACCCGGCTCATTCTTGAGATCACCGAAACCGCCATTCTTTTTGACGAATTGATCGCCGGAAAAATCCTCAAGGAACTGCAGGCTCTGGGTGTGCTGATTGCACTTGATGACTTTGGCACAGGCTTTTCGTCGCTGAGCTACCTGCAGCGTTTTCGCTTCAACAAGGTGAAGATTGACCGGTCGTTTGTTGCGGGGATGCTTGATCTCCCGGCCAATCTTGCTGTCATCCGGGCCGTGTTGGGTATTGGCCGCGATCTCGGCATACGGGTTGTGGCCGAAGGCGTTGAAACCCAGCTTCAGGTGAATGCCCTGATGCACGAAGGATGTGAACTGATCCAAGGCTATTTCTATGGCAAGCCAAGACCCTACGCGGAAATCATCAAAGATCTCGCCATGCCGCAAGCGTCGGCGCAGCGGCCAAGTGCGGGTTCAAATTATATGCGTTTGGTCCGCTCATAACCAAACCGGAACCGGCAAGGACAGCAGGGGGAGGCAATTTCCAGGGGTCCAAATCAAAGCTGCCAACGAAGCCCCAAAAATAGCTATGGTCCTAGAATAAACTGGGGAGTTGGGTTCTAGGACCATGCTTACGTTGACCCTTTGGACAAAAATCAACATGGAAATTTAGTACGCAAACAAGCTTGTGCAGAACTTGCGCAAACCGCGGCGTTTTTCGAACGCCCAGCCAAAGCAATTCGGCGCCAAAAACAAATCTGACGGGTCAATGCGAAATTATTTACAAACTTGAAATGCCGGACTCACTCGTCATCATGACAGAGGAGAATTTTTTGTTGGCGCCGGCCGGCTTCGCCAGGCGTGGCCCTTATGATGGCAGTCCGGGCGGGGTTTTGAGCTGGCGCGCAACAACCCAGCCCCGGGCTTCATTCTCGTTGTCGCAAAAAATCCGGTTTGCGCCGCTCAGCTTGCTGATGTGAATCAGGGTCAGGGCAATTTCCGTCCAGGTCTGCGGCGCTATGATCTGGGTGAGGTAATAGCCGCGCTCAACCTTCGCGACAACCTTCTGGACCAGAAAGTCCTTGTCGTCGTTATTGAAAATCGTCCACAAACCCACAATCGGGCAAGTCACATCCGTCATTTTGGTTTTCCTCTTGTTGTACCAATATGTGCCTTTGTCCGAAGGGAAGCTAAAAGCTTGCAGCTTTGATGCCAAACCGCCCCAACTCCCTGGGGACTGCGTCATTGGCTTTCGATGAATTTGCAAGAATATGAAATATCAAATGAATTTCCATTTTCGCAGGCCTTTTAAGCGGGGCGCAGGTTGCAAATCCCGGCACGGGGTATAGGGTTGAGGCCATGGTAAACGGCGAGGGGTTAACCCCATGGGACTTGCTGACCGCTATCTTGTCGCTGCCTCGCTTGGCCGCTCGCTGGGTATTTACTGCCAAAACCGGGGAATCGATATTGCCCAAGCGGCGCAGGCCAACGCGCTTGACATCAAGAGTTTTCAGGACACAAACAGCTATGTGAGCCTTGCAAGGTTTGCCGCCCTGCTTGAACAACTCGCAGGAATTACCGACGACGAGATCTTCGGTCTCAAATATGGCCTTGCCTATCAGCTTGGAAACACCGGGCCGTTCGGATTTGGCCTGATGAACGCGCCTTCCTTCGGTCACGCTTTGAAATTTTTTTCACGCTACGGTGTCCTGATCGCTGACCAAGCCTATTTCCATATGGAAGTTGGGCGAAAGACGGGAAGCATGCAGTGGAGCTATTCACCGC
>JBAVOA010000641.1:0-6198 GCA_049691635.1 Aestuariivirga sp.
ACTAAGCGCCGATGACCTTAAACGGATGAACAGCGGGACGCTCCCGGAAAACCTTGCCGCTGCGATCAATTCCGCTGAAAAGGACGGGGACTTGCTTGCCAAATTCCCGCCGTTGTTGATTGAGGCATTGCTCTGCGTGCGCCGCGATGATGTGCGAAAGGGCGCAACTGTTGATGCGGCAGAGCTGGCTGCCCGATTAAGCAAAATCTATTGAACAAAATGAAGAGGTGAACCCATGACTCCTATTGCCATTGATGCCCCGAAAGGCGCCTACCGCGAACGCGCCATAGACCCCAAGCGCACCGCACTGCTCTCCATCGACATGCAGAATGCCGAATATTCTCCGGAACTTATCGCGGCGGCACGAAAGCCGGGGTCACCAACAGCCCATATGTTGCATCTCTACGAAACAATTGAGAGCACGCTTATTCCCAACCAGCAGAAACTTCAGGCCGCCGCCAGAAAAGCGGGAATTGAAATCATCTACACGACAATCGAAAGCCTCACGAAGGATGGCCGCGACCGCAGCCTGGACCACAAGATTTCACGGCTGCATTTCCCCAAGGGCTCCCACGAGGCCAAGATCATCCCTGCCGTCGGCCCCATTGGCGATGAAATCCATATCCCGAAAACATCGTCGGGGATTTTTAATTCCACCAACATTGAATATGTGCTTCGCAACCTCGGCATCGAATACCTGGTGATCTACGGCATCATGACAGACCAGTGTGTCGAGTGTGCAATCCGCGATGCCGCAGATCGCGGGTTCATGGTCACCCAGATCGAAGACGCCTGTACTGCCGAAGACCCCAGGCGCCACGCAACCTCGCTGGAAGCCATGCGCGGCCACTATTGCCGCACCCGCACCACGGACCAGATGATCGTTGAAATTGCTGGTTTGGCTGCGTAGGGATGGTGGACCTGTTCGATGCTGCGCGCATATCAGAACTGGCCGGGCAAACATCCTTCATCCGTTCACCCATCTGAGGGATTATGCCTCGGGCAAGCTGGGAGATCCCGCCATCGTCGCAGGCGGTTCCGGCATCCGCAGCACCGAAGCCACAGGCCGTGCGCTGATTGACGGTTTTGCCGGTATTTACTGTGTCAACATCGGTTATGGGCGACCGAAGTTGCCGGGCCGGCGCTGCGGACCGGTGCTTCATTTGGTTGCCATCTCTATGGCATCGAACCGGATCTCGTTACTGTGGCCAAAGGCCTGACCTCCGGCTACATGCCACTTCCCCCATGGCTGCACCTATTCGGACCATCCGATTGCCACCGCTTCCTGCCGGTGTTGCAACCGGGGTAAATCCGAGAATTATAGCGCGCAATTGACTTTGTTCCTTTTTTGTTCTTTTATATTCCCATGCAAGCATCCTTTCCTTTTGGACAAACAGAAGACCTGCGATCCATCCGGGATCACTTGCTCCTCCAGTTCGGAAGAATTCCGGATGGGGAAAGGCTTGATCCAACGAGCCAATTTATCTGTTCCTTTCTCGGCAGCCGCACCTACGACCAAACATCCTGGGATGCTTTCGTGAAACTCCTCAGGCATTTCCATACTTTGGATGCGGTCGCGGATGCTCCCGAAAGCGAAATTGAAACAGTCATCAGGGATGTCACATATCCTGAAAAGAAGGCTCCAGATTTAAAACGGGCTTTGCGGAAAATCCGTGCACGCTATGGGGCGATTAATCTTGATTTTCTTGACGGGTGGGAAACCGAGCAGGCCTTATACGAACTCGAGCAAATTCATGGTGTTGGCCGCAAGATTTCCGCAGCGACGTTGAATTTCAGCTCTTTGCGTGGACGTGCCTTTGTCGTCGATACGCATGTTCTCCGTATCCTGCGGCGGTTTGGCTTTGTTGATGCAAATGCCATAACCGAGAGTGCTTATGATGCCGTGATGGAAGTTGCGGATGATTTTGATGCCGATGGCCTCCGTGAACTGCATTGGCATTTGAAAAGCTTGGGACAGAAGACCTGTTCGCATGCCCGGGCACTTTGTGTTTCCTGCCCGCTTTCGGATATTTGCCGGCATCGCGTGGAAGAAGGTGCGCTCATGATTACGCGGGCATCTGCCTGCGTCGCATGAGTTGGCAAAGCCCATGCGTACGGAAAAGATAGCGGCCCTTCGTGCTTCCCTCGCCAGGCCGGGATTGCAGGAAATCTTCCCGCGCATTCCGCTTGGCCACAGCGCAGCTGATCTTTGTTTAAGGGGCGGGCTTGAGCGAGGGATGCTGCATGAAGTCTTTGCCGTAATTGGCCACGAAGCGGCAGCGACGGGGTTTGCGGCAGGGCTTGCCGCTCGCGTGGCCGGAAACAAGCCTCTGCTCTGGATTCGCCAGGATTTCTCGGCGCAGGAGTTTGGCGAGCTTTCAGCCCCGGGTTTTCTGGAGCTGGGACTGGATCCGGCGCGCCTGCTTTTACTGTGTGTAACCGATGCGTCCGATGGCCTCCGGGCCGCCAATGATGCGCTCTCCTGTGCGGCACTCGGTGCGGTCGTGATTGAGATTCCGGGCAATCCAAAAATTCTCGACATGATGGCAACCCGGCGTCTGACGCTGGCCTGCGCACACAGGGCAGTGACGGCTTTTCTCCTGCGGCTTGGCGCCCAACCGGATGTCAGTACTGCGGAAACGCGCTGGCTCGTGCGCGCGGCATCTTCGCTGGTGCAAGGTGAAAATTGGAGCCATCCGGTTTTCCAGGTTGATCTCCTGCGCAATCGGCATGGGCAGACAGGGAATTGGATCATGGAGTGGAAGTGTGATGAAGGTCTTTTCCAAAACCCCGCGGCGGATAGTGGCGCTGTGGTTTCCGCGCCTGCCAACTGACCGGCTGCAACGGCGCTCAAAGACAAGCGCCAAACGTCCAGCTGAAACGCCGCCATTGGTGATTGTGTCAAAAGTGAAAAATGCCATGTCCTTGTCTGCGGTGGACCGCAAGGCAACAGCGCTGGGGCTTTCTATTGGCCAGCCGCTTGCCAATGCCCGCGCGATGCTGCCGGAACTCAAGGTCGTGGCGGCAAATGAACCGGAAGATTTGAAACTGCTTACCCGCATCGCCGGCTGGTGTGATCGTTTCACACCCTTTGTGGCACTGGATGGCCCCCGCGGCCTTCTGCTGGATGTGACCGGCGCCACCCATCTGTTTGGCGGCGAACAGGCAGTGCTCAACAGGATATGTAAAAGCCTGCGTGCGCAGGGTTTCGCGGTGCGTGGTGCCATGGCCGGAACCGCAATAGCGGCGCGTGCGCTGGCGCGTTACCGGGATGGCGCTGTCATTGCATCCGGCGAAGAAGAAAAGGCGGTCATGCCGCTTCCCATTGAAGCGCTCAATCTTGATCATGCGACGGCCCATGCCTTCCGCCGCGCCGGCCTCAAGACAGTGGGGCAGGTGGCCAGCCGCAAACGCTCTGAAATGACGGCGCGCTTTGGTGCTGCCATGGTTGCCATTCTCGATTTTGCGCTGGGTCATGCCGAAAACCCCATCTCGCCGCGCCTTCCAGTTCCCGAATATTGGAAGGAACAGGGTTTTGCCGAACCGGTCATCACGGAAAAAGCCATCCGCCTGACGCTAAAATCCCTCGCTGCCGCCCTTTCAGAGATAATGGAAAAGCGCAATGAAGGTGCACGCCATCTCGAAGCTGTCTTCTTTCGTGCCGATGGCGCAGTCAGGCGCATTGCAATCGAAATGGGAATGCCCACCCGCGATCCCGCGATCATCGAACGGCTTTTCCGCGAAAAATTGGACGCGCTTATCGATCCGCTTGACCCGGGTTTCGGCTTTGACCTCATCCGTCTGTCTGCAAGCTGGGTTGATCGTTTCACCGCCGAGATTGCGGACCTGGATGCAGGCATCAATGATAAAAAGGAAATCGGCTTTCTGGTTGACCGCTTGGCCACACGCTTTGGCAGCCACCGCATTCTTTCATTCCAGCAAAATGATACGCATATTCCTGAAATGGCATGGTCGCTTGTGCCGGCACAATTTGCGCAACTCTCAAAATTTTCATGGAAGAAAATCCGCAATGCAAAGGGTGCGCCGCGCCGCCCATTGCGCGTGTTTACCAGGCCCGAACCGGTAAATCTTCTGACGGCAGTGCCGAACTCAACCCATCTCTGCTGGCGCAGGGCACAGCGTACGGTGATCAGTAGCGAAGGCCCGGAACGCATCGCCATGGAATGGTGGCGTCACCAGACGCCGCAGCCAAGCCGTGATTACTTCCGCATGGAAGATGAGGAAGGACGGCGCTACTGGCTTTACCGGCAGGAGAGTGTGGTATCACAGTGGTTCCTGCATGGGATTTTCGCATGAATGCCTATGCTGAAGTCGCGGTCACCACGAATTATTCATTCCTGCGTGGGGCCTCGCACCCCAGGGAGTTGATACAGACGGCGGCAGCACTGGGTCATGCCGCTATCGGCATCGCCGACCGCAACACGCTGGCAGGTGTCGTGCGCGCCTATGCGGCCTTGCAGGACATCAAGGAGAACAGGCCCAAACTGCTGGTTGGGGCACGTCTTGTGTTTGTCGATGGCACGCCTGATATCCTCGCCTATCCAACCGACAGGGAAGCCTATGGCCGCCTCTGCCGGTTGCTGAGTGCGGGAAAGCTGCGTGCCCCAAAAGGTGAATGCCATCTTGCTTTGAGTGATCTGCTTAAATGGCAGAAAGGATTGCTGCTGGTGGTGATGGCACCACATCCCGCCCAAGTGGACAAGAGAGCAGGTACCTTACAAAAATTCTGGAACGAAGATCTCGCCATGCAGGACGAAGAGGTGGGAGAAATAACCTGTGAAATTCCTGCGAACAGCTTCCAGGCAGGTTTTGGTGAAGTCCAATCCATCCTTGAAACCCTGCACAGTGCCGTGCCCACCCAGATTTGGTTGGGCGTGTCCATGCCACACCACGGCGATGACCAGCGCCGCTTGCGGGAATGGCAGCGCGTGGCGCGCGCGGCGGGCGTGCCCCTGCTGGCCACCAATGATGTGATATATCATTCCTCCGAACGCCGCGAGTTGCAGGATGTCGTCACCTGCATCCGCGAGCATGTCACGTTGAATGAAGCGGGGCGCCTTTTGCAGGCCAATGGCGAGCGTTACCTGAAGTCTTCAGCTCAAATGGCAGAGCTCTTCAGTGAAGTGCCTGATGCCATCAGCGAGACAATCCGCTTTGCCCACCGCATCACATTCTCGCTTGATCAACTCAAGTATAATTATCCCGACGAACCCATACCAAAGGGAAAGACCGCGCAGCAGCATCTCTATGATATCACGTGGCAGGGCGCGGCAACGCGTTATGGCAGTGCTGTTCCCGATAAAGTCCGGGCAGCATTGGAAAAAGAGTTGGCGCTTATCACCAGAATGGAAATTGCACCCTACTTCCTGACCGTCCATGACATTGTAGGCTTCGCCAAGAGCAAGAATATTCTGTGCCAGGGGCGTGGTTCGGCCGCAAACTCGGCGGTCTGCTATGTGCTCGGCATCACCGCCGTCGATCCGATGCAGATCGACCTTCTGTTCGAGCGCTTCATCAGCGAGGAACGCAGGGAACCGCCCGACATTGACGTCGATTTCGAGCATGAGCGGCGTGAGGAAGTCATTCAGAATATATATGAGCGCTATGGCCACCACCACGCAGCGCTGGCGGCCACCGTCATCAGCTATCGCCCGCGCAGCGCCATTCGCGAAGTGGGAAAAATATTCGGCCTGACCGAGGACGTGACTGCAAATCTTGCCAGTGGCGTGTGGGGAAGCTGGGGCAGCGCGTTGAAGGAAAGCCAGGTGAGGCAGGGCAGGCTTGACCCCGCCAATCGTCTGATCGCGCGCGCCGTAAAAGCCGCCAATGAGCTCATCGGATTCCCCCGCCATCTCTCGCAACATGTCGGCGGCTTTGTGCTGACGCGTGACCGGCTCGATGAAATCGTTCCCGTGGGCCCCGCAACGATGAAGGACCGCCATTTCATCGAATGGGACAAGGACGATATCGATGTCCTGCGCATGATGAAGGTCGATGTTCTGGCCCTCGGCATGCTCACCTGCATCAGGAAAGCCTTTGATCTCATCCGGATCCATGGGGGTAAGGCATATGATCTCGCCAGCGTTCCTCGTGAAGACAAGGCGGTCTATGAAATGTTGCAGGAAGCAGACGCCATCGGCGTTTTTCAAGTCGAAAGTCGGGCGCAGATGAATATGC
>JBAVOA010000642.1:0-14453 GCA_049691635.1 Aestuariivirga sp.
GAACAGAACCTTCTCCACGTCCGGCGTATCGGGCACCATGATAAAGATGATCTCGGAATTCCGCGCGACCTCCGCCCCCGTGCCGCACGCCGTGGCGCCTGCGTCCGTGATAATCTTGGGCGCTGCACTCCGTGTGTTCACAAACAATTTGTGGCCCGCCGCAATCAGGTGCCCCGCCATGGGTGCGCCCATGATGCCAAGCCCGATAAATCCGATGTTCATGTGAAACCCCTTACGAAACCAGCGCCTTGATCCAGCCCAGGCCATCAACTGTTTTGTTTTTCGGCTTGTATTCACAGCCAACCCAGCCCGCATAGCCGAGTGAATCGATCAGCTTGAAGAGAAATGTAAAATTGATCTCGCCCGTGCCAGGCTCGTGGCGTCCGGGATTGTCCGCAATCTGGATATGCCCGATGCGCGGCATGAGCTTTGTCAGCGTCGCGCCCAACTCGCCCTCCATGCGCTGCATGTGGTAAATGTCATACTGCAGCTTGAGATTGCCTGAGCCGACATCGTCGATGACCTCCATGCCTTCCTTCGAGCGGTTCAGGAAGAATCCGGGGATGTCGTAGAAATTGATCGGCTCGGCGATGAGCAGGATATTTTCCTTCTTCAGCGCCTTTGCCGCAAAGGATAGGTTTGACACAAGCGTCGTATAGCCCGTCCGCCGCGAAACATGCTCCGGCAAAATGCCCGCAAGGCAGTTGACCACGGGGCAGCCCAGCGCCTTGGCGTAATCGATGGCTTTTCCCACGCTGTCCTGAAACTCGCCAACCCGGTCCGGCAGGCAGCCGATGCCGCGCTCGCCCGCCTCCCAGTTTCCGGCCGGAAGGTTGAACAGCACCTGCTTCAGGTTATTGGCATGGAGCAGCTCGGCCACCTGTTCCTTCGGATAGGCATAGGGACCGACATACTCGACAGCGGCAAAACCCGCCTTGGCTGCCGCCTCAAAGCGCCCAAGGAAATCATGCTCCGGGAACAGCATGGACAGGTTGGCGCTGAATTTAGGCATCTCCGGAATTCTCCCTCAATCGAGAAGTGCAATGGCAGTTGGCGCGTCCCCGGCGTTCAGCGCCAGATCTTCGAACTCATTGACCTTATCAAGATCGGTCCCCATGGCAACATTGGTCACACGCTCGAGGATGATTTCAACCACGATGGGAACGCTGAATTCCGCCATGAGCTTCTTGGCCTTCTCAAAAGCCGGCAGAATGTCCTCTGGCCTGGTCACCCGCAGGCATTTGCAGCCCAGCCCCTCCACCACCTTCACATGGTCAACCCCGTAACCGCCAAGCTCCGGCGTATTGATGTTATCGAATGAGAGCTGCACGCAATAGTCCATGTTGAAGCCGCGCTGGCTCTGGCGGATGAGGCCGAGATAGGCATTGTTCACCAGCACATGGATATAGGGAATCTTGAACTGCGCGCCCACCGCCAGC
This sequence comes from Aestuariivirga sp., assembly GCA_049691635.1. GTDB lineage: Bacteria > Pseudomonadota > Alphaproteobacteria > Rhizobiales > Aestuariivirgaceae > Aestuariivirga. Next base: position 1,440 of record JBAVOA010000642.1, read on the forward strand.
TCCTCGATCATGAACTGGAAATCATAATCGCCGGAAATCGCCACGATGGGCGAAGTCTTGTCCGCCGTGCGAACCCCAAGGGCTGCCGGAATGGTCCAGCCCAGGGGGCCCGCCTGCCCGCAATTGATCCAGCCCCGGGGCTTGTAGACATGCAGGAACTGGGCGGCGGCAATCTGTGACAGACCGATGGTGCTCACATAGGTGGTATCGCGGCCAAAGGCCTTGTTCATTTCTTCATAAACCCGCTGGGGCTTGATCGGCGCATCGTCAAAATGCGTGCGGCGAAGCATGGTCTTCTTGCGTTCGCGGCATTCGCCAAGCCAGGCGGAACGGTCCTTGAGCTTGCCTGCCTTCTTCATCTCGGTTGCAACCTCAACGAACAGTTCAAGCGCCAGCTTCGCATCCGATGCAATGCTGTAATCCGCATTGAACACCCGGCCGATCTGCGTGGGCTCGATATCGACATGGGTGAACGTGCGGCCCTTGGTATAGACCTCAATGGTTCCCGTATGCCGGTTGGCCCAGCGGTTGCCGATGCCCAGGATATGATCGGACGCCAGCACCGTGGCATTGCCATAGCGGTGGCTGGTCTGCAGCCCCGCCATGCCCACCATCTGCGGATGATCGTCCGGAATGGTGCCCCAGCCCATCAGGGTTGGAATAACCGGCACCCCCGTGATTTCTGCGAACTTCACCAACACATCCGATGCGTTGGCATTGATGATACCGCCCCCGGCCACAATAAGTGGGCGCGCAGCTGCATTGAGCAGCGCCAGCGCCTTTTCAATCTGCGCCCGTGAAGCTGCAGGTTTGTAAACCGGCAAGGGCTGATAGGTTTCAGGATCAAAATCAATCTCGCTCATCTGCACGTCAAAGGGCAGATCGATCAGCACCGGCCCAGGCCGGCCCGACCGCATCAGATGAAAGGCCTGCTGGAAGGTGCCGGGCACCTGGGCGCCTTCGCGCACCGTTACCGCCCATTTGCACACGGGCTTGGCGATGGACTCGATATCAACCGCCTGGAAATCTTCCTTGTAAAGCCTGGCCCGCGGCGCCTGACCTGTAATGCACAGAATGGGGATCGAGTCAGCCGAAGCCGAATACAGCCCCGTGATCATGTCGGTGCCCGCCGGCCCCGAGGTGCCGAGGCATACGCCGATGTTTCCGGGCTTGGCGCGGGTATAGCCTTCGGCCATGTGCGAGGCGCCTTCCACATGGCGCGCCAATGTATGGCCAATGATGTTGCGTGGGCGCATCGCCGCATAGAATGGATTGATCGCAGCACCGGGCACGCCAAAGGCGTGGGCCACGCCTTCAAGCTCAAGAATGCGAACGGCGGCCTCGGCAGCGGTCATCTTAGGCATGGCGTTCATTCCTCAATTTCAAACAATAATTGCGCCGAACCGGCAAAAGGTCCAATATATTGTTTAGCTTGATCTAGAGGTATTTCATATGGAACTCCGGCACATCAGATATTTCCTGGCCCTGGCCGAAACCCTGAATTTCACCGCCGCCGCAAGACGCCTCAACATCTCCCAGCCGCCGCTCAGCCAGCAGATTGCCGGTCTGGAACGGGAGCTTTCCGTGAAGCTGTTTGACCGCACCAGCCGCAGTGTCGCGCTCACGGCGGCGGGGCAGGTTTTCCGCAAGCACGCCGAAGCGCTGGTGGCCCAGGCAAAGCAGGCCGCCGACGAGGTAAAGGCGATTGACCGGGGAACCACGGGCATCCTGAACGTGGCAGCGACAAGTTCCGTATTGTTTTCCGGGCTTTCGACTGCAATCGCGGCCTTCAAGGCGGAAAACCGCAATATCGAGGTCATCATCCACGAACTGTCGCCAAAGGAGCAAATCGAACGGCTTGAGCTTCACCGCGTCGACGCCTGTTTTCTCCGCTTTGCACCCGACGAGAGAGGTTTCATCGTCACCAAGGCCTGGCCTGAAAAGGTAGGCGTCATCGTGCCGCTCAGCCATCGCCTGGGCACGCGCAAAGCCGTGCGGATTGCCGCGCTGAGAGATGAAGATTTCGTTTTCTACCGCCTGCCGGAGTCGAGCTTTGCCACCCACCTGCAATCCTTCTGCATCCAGGAAGGCTTCGCGCCGCGCATTGTCCAGCAGGTTGTCGAAGCCTTTTCCGTCGTGAGCCTCGTCTCGGCGGGCCTCGGCATCGGCTTCATCCCCGAACCCATCGGCCGCAACAACGGCGCGAAGGTGAAATACCTCGACATCACCGGTCCAAACCCCACTGCTGATGTTCATTCCCTCATGCGCAACGACGCCACCACACTGACCCGCCGCTTCGTGGAGTTTGCGAGGCGGTAAAACCCACGTCCCAATCTGTCATCCCGGCGAAAGTCGGGATGACAATGCGGATAATGCGAAGAATTTGCGGCAGACAAGAACAACTTATAACTAGGCAGGAAAATTTGCATGCCAATGCCTGGCGATATCAACCCTTCGCGCGATCCAGACCTTGTCGTGCGATTGAACGTAATCGATAAATTTCGCCAGTCCCAAAGCGCGTCCCGGTCTGCCCACTAGGCGGCAATGCAGGCCCACCGACATCATCTTGGGCGAGCCGCGCTTGCCCTCGTCGTAGAGGCAATCAAAGGAATCCTTCAGGTACTGGTAAAAATGTTCGCCCGTATTGAAGCCCTGTGGCGTGGCAAAGCGCATGTCGTTGGCGTCCAGCGTATAGGGAATGACCAGATGATTCTTCACCCAATAGGGCAGATCATCAGCGTAAGCATCTGATGAATAAAGAAAACCGCCCTCCTCGCGTACCAGGCGCTGGGTGTTCATCGAACAGCGCCCCGTGTACCAGCCCAGGGGCCGCTCGCCCGTCACCTCCTTGTGAATGCGGATGGCTTCCAGGATTTGCTGGCGCTCTTCCTCTTCGGCCAAGTCCTTGTGCTCGACCCACTTCAGGCCATGGCTGGCGATTTCCCAGCCCGCCTCGATCATCGCCCGCGTCTGCTCCGGCGAGCGCTGCAGCGCGGTGGCCACACCATAGATTGTGAGTGGAACTTTCCGTCCCGTGAACATCCGCCACAGACGCCAGAAACCGGCCCGCGCGCCATACTCATAAATCGATTCCATGTTCCAGTGGCGCTGGCCCGGCCAGGCGGCGGCACCGACGATTTCCGACAGGAAGGCCTCTGAGGCCGCATCGCCATGGAGGATATTGTTCTCGCCGCCCTCCTCGTAGTTCAGCACGAATTGCACGGCGATATGGGCGCCTCCCGGCCATTTCGGATCGGGGATGGCGCGGCCATAGCCCTTCATGTCACGTGGGTAGTCGCTCATGAACTTTCTCTCCCGCCACATAGGTTGCCCGCACGGCCCGGTCATCGCCCAAAATCATCAAGGCGAAAAGCATGTCTTCCAGCGATTGCGACAACTCCTGCCGGGCCTCCAGAACCGGGGTGGCCCGCGGATCAAGCACCACGATATCCGCGAACTTGCCCGTTTCCAGTGCGCCAATCTCATGGTCGAGATGCAGGCGCTCCGCATTGCCGCGCGTGGCCATGAAGAACAATTCCAGGGCGCTTGGCTTATAGCCCGTGAGCATCTGGACCTTGTAGGCCTCACCAAGCGTTGCAAGCATGGAATAGCTCGTGCCGCCGCCCACATCGGTTGCCAGCGCAAGGGGTACCGGGCGCTCTTTCTTTCCCAGATGCTTCATCGGCATCAGGCCGGACCCCAGGAAATTATTTGATGTCGGGCAATGGGCGATTGCTGCCCCCGCATCATGGAGCCTCTGGCATTCGCTCTCCGACAGGTGCACCCCATGGGCAAAGACCCCGTGATCGTTCACCAGCCCGAAGCGTTCATAGACGGCGGTGTAGTCCCGGTCATTGGGAAACAGCGTCTTGATCCAGGCAATCTCGCCCGGACTTTCCGAAAGATGGGTTTGCAGCATGGCATCAGGGTATGATGTGAGCAGTTCGCCGGCAACTTTCAGCTGAGCTTCCGTGGACGTGACCGCAAAGCGCGGTGAAATGGCATAGCGCAACCGCCCCTTGCCATGCCAGGTCTGATACAGCGTTTCCGAATCCACCCCGCCCGTGGTGGCATCATCATGCACCGACGGGATGGCATTGCGGTCCATCATCGTTTTGCCGGTCACCAGCGCCATATTGCAGGAATGCGCTTCGGCAAACAGCGCATCCGCACAGGCCTTGTGCACCGAGCAGAAGGCCATGGCCGCCGTGGTGCCGTTGCCGTACAGGGTCTGCAGGAATGTTTTTGCATTTGCCGCGGCATAGCCGGCGTCTGCATAACGTGCTTCTTCCGGAAAGGTGAAGCGCATCAGCCAGTCCAGCAAATCCTTGCCCGGGGCCGCCAGCATGCGGAGCTGCGGAAAATGAATGTGGGCATCGATGAAACCCGGCATGACGATGTTGTCACCATAATCATCGGCGGCAAGGCCCTGAAAGTTGCGCGGCAGCAGAGAGAGCGGCCCGCTCCACAAAATCGTTCCGTCATCGCCGACGGCAATCGCCCCCTTGTTTTCATGGCGCACGTCATGGTGGCTGGCGCCGAAACTCAGGGTCTGGCCACGGATGACTTTGGTCATAGCGCCACGCGGTCTTCAATGCGGAAACGGAAAATGCGGCACACCTGATCCAGCGCCATGGCGAATTCGTCTTCCTTGGAATTGTTCACCCGTTCCGCAAAACCCGCTAGAATTTGTTCCTTTGTCGCCCCCTTCACCGCAAAGATGAAGGGAAAGTCGAACTTGGATTTGTAGAACTCATTAAGATGGGTGAAGCGGGCAAACTCGTCGCGGCCCAGCGTGCCAAGTCCGGCCTGCGCCTGCTCTTTTGTGGAATCGTCCGTAAGCTTGGCCTTCGTTGCCAGATCAGGATGGGCACGGATCAGCGCCAGTTGCGCCGTCTCCGTGGCCGCGAGCACCACATCGCGAAACGCCGCAATCATGGTGTCACGGGATTTATAGGGACGCGCGCTGGCCGCATTGCGCGCCACCCACGGCGAATGCTCCGCCACATCGCCGAACACTTTCTCAAATTCGGTGGGCGTCATGGCATTGACCTGGCTGAGCGGTGTCATTGCTTTGAAATCCAGGCGCCAAGTTTCGCCCGCTCTTCCGCCACCATGCCCGTCTTGTTGCCCAACGGCATGGCTTTGTTCTTCACTGCCTGGGTTTCAACCTGTTGGGCATAACGCTTCAGATTTTCGAGTGTTTCAAGGGTAATGCCCTTGGGCGCTTGCTTGATCGTGGCGTCGGTAGGCGTCTGCCCGTGACAGGAACTGCAGCGCGTCTTCACGATGGAAAGCGCCTCCTCATCGGTGACCGTGCCCGCATAGGCCGTGGTCTTCTCCGGTTCCGTCAGCCACAGGGCGGCCGCCAGGGCACCGCCGATCAACGGGATCGTCCAGGCAATGGTGGCAACGGGGTCACCCACCTCGAGGCGCACCAGGAAATGACGCAGCGCCACGCCGCCCACCACGATCAGGCCGACCAGAATCCAGGCATGAACATGGTCGGTGATCATCGGATAGTGATTGCTGATCATCATCAGCAGGACCGGCAAGGTGAGATAGGTATTGTGCAGCGAGCGCTGCTTGCCCGTGACCCCGAAGCTTTGATCCGGCACTTCGCCGCGCAGCAGGGCCTGCGCTGATTTGCGCTGGTTGGGAATGATGACCATGAAAACATTGGCCGCCATGATGGTGCCGATGAAGGCGCCCACATGGATAAGCGCGCCCCGGCCAGAAAACACATGGGTGAAACCATAGGCCGCAAGAAGAATAAGCGCCGCCACACAGAGGGCCAGAAGTTCCGGCCGCTTCACCAGCGGCGAGCGGCACATCAGATCATAGCTAATCCAGCCTGCGATCAGGCTGCCGATGGAAATTCCGATGGCCTGCCATTGGGTCAGCACCAGCACATCCTGGGAAATCAGATAGGTGCTGGCGTTGAGATAATATTGCACGATGAGCAGCAGGAAGCCCGTGACCCAGGTGAGATAGGCTTCCCACTTGAACCAGATGAGATCGCTTGGAAGCTTGGGCGGCGCCACCAGATATTTCTGCACATTGTAAAACCCGCCACCATGGACTTCCCACGCTTCGCCCGAGACGCCCACAGGCAATCCTTCGCGCTTGCGCAGGGAGAAATCCAGCGCCACGAAATAGAAGCTCGTGCCAATCCAGGCGATACCAGCGATCATGTGGCCCCAGCGCACCAGCAGGTTCCACCAATCCGCGTTGAAAGGTCCGGCATTGGTCAACCAGAACGCAAGACCAAGGGCCACAAAAATGACAGGCAAGGTCCAGGCAATCTTGTTCAGCGGATCGCCCACTTCATGGCGCACCAGGAAGTGCCGGAGCGCCACGCCACCCACAATGATGAGCCCCGCAAGAATCCAGGCATGGCTGTTGTCCGTGACCATCGCATAGTGGTTTGAAATCATCATCACGAGCACGGGCAGGGTCAGATAGGTATTGTGCAGGGAACGTTGCTTGCCGGTGGCCCCAAAGGCGGGATCAGGTGTTTCACCCCGGATGAGGGCTGCGGTGATCTTCCGCTGGTTGGGAATGATGACCGCGAACACATTGGCCGCCATCAGCGTGCCAATGAAGATGCCGATGTGAATGAATGCGCCACGGCCGGAAAAGACGTGGGTATAGTCATAAGCTGCAACCAGGATGAGCGCAAAAACGAGGCCGGCCAGAAGCTGGGGATGGGACACGGCGAACATGCGGCAAAGAAAATCATAGATCGCCCAGCCAACCGCAAGACTCCCGACAGAGATTGCAACAGCCTGCCACGGCAGGAGTGATAAGACTGCCGGATCAATGAGATAGGATCCGGCGTTCACGTAATACTGTAAGCAGAGAAGCAGAAAGCCCGTGACCCAGGTGAGATAGGCTTCCCACTTGAACCAGATCAGATCTTCGGGAAGCTTGGCGGGCGCACTCAGGTATTTGCGGACGTTATAGAAGCCGCCGCCATGCACCTCCCACGCCTCGCCGGAAACCCCCACAGGCAGGCCGTCCGGCTTCTTCAACGAAAAATCCAGCGCCACAAAATAGAACGACGTGCCGATCCACGCGATGCCGGCAATCATGTGTCCCCAGCGGACGAGCAAGTTCAGCCACTCAACCACAAATGGATCCATATTACCGCACCTGCATTACGCTGATTGAACAGGTGGTTGTCATCACTGTCATTGCATTGCCCATTTCGAAAGATTGGCTTTCAACCGCGCCTTGGTCTCTGCATCGGCGAAACTCGCCTCAATCGACGTGCGAGCGACCTCGCGCACAATATCATCCGTCCAGCCAAAACTGGAACAGGCCAGATAGTATTCCGCTGGAAGATTGGTTTGAAGAAGTCCCGGATCATCGGTATTGACCGAAACGCGCACGCCGGCCCGCCGCAATCTTTCAATCGGGTGCTGCGCTATCGACGGATAGACCTTGAGCGTCAAATTGGAGGTGGGGCAAATTCCGAGCGCAATCCCCCGCTCGATCAGCAAGGCCACCACCCGCTCGTCTTCAATCGCGCGAACGCCGTGGTCGATCCGGTCCGCGCCAAGAAGCTCAATGGCATCGCGCACTCCTTCGGGTCCACTCGACTCGCCCGCATGGGCGGTGCGCCGCAGGCCCGCCGCACCAGCTCGTCGGAATGCTTCCGCAAAGCGCGGGCCGGTCCGGCCTGCCGCCGCCTCGTTTCCATCGATGGAAAGTGCCACAACGCGGGGATGGTGGTAGCTGATGAGCAGGTCAATGAGCTCAGCCGCCTCATCAGCGCTCTGGGTGCGCAGCAAGCTGATGCACAGGCCAACGCGAGGCAATCCGTCCTGCTCGGCGGCGGCAAAGCCCTTATCAAGCGCGTCGATCATCTCCCGGGTCTTGCCGTGCCAGGCCCTCCAGTGTGTCGGATTGATGATTACATCGGCATAGCCTGTCCCGTCATCGGAAAGCCTCCGGCAAAAGCCATAGGCCATTTCAGCGAGACGCTCCGCCGTATTCACCAGGCCGCAGGCCCAATCGAGAAAATGCAGAAAGTCAGCCAATCCTTGGAATTCAAAAAGGCGCTCACGCGGCCTTGGCATCGGAATATGCGCTTCCGCCGACCATTTCTCGAGAGTGGAAGGTTCGAATGCGCCCTCTATATGAACATGGACTTCAGCCTTTGGAAGCGTGCGCAAGGAAGCCAGCGTACCTGTGCCGTTAACGTGTGTCATGGGCATTGCCCTCTCCCTTAGGACCGGAAAACAGTTGGCGCGTGGCCCAACAATCCCGGAAGCCAGCATCGCCGGCTTCCGATTACTCGCTTTCAAACTTGACCTGAAGCTGGCGCTATTGCGGAAGCTGGTCGTCAATGCCCTTGACGTACCAGTTCATGCCAAGGATATCGCCATCGGGAAGCGGCTTGCCGGCTTCGCCCACCACGGTGCCATCCTGCTTGGTGATGGGTCCGGTGAAGGGATTGAGCGTGCCAGCCTTGATGGCAGCCGCCGTATCCGTTGCCATCTTGGCCACGTCATCAGGCATGTTGGCATAGGGCGCCATGGTGACGGCACCTTCGGCCATGCCGTCCCAGGATTGCTGGCTGGCCCAGGTGCCATCCATGGCGGCCTTGACGCGCTTCACATAATAGGGGCCCCACGTATCGACGATCGCCGTGAGCTGCGCCTTGGGCGCGAAGGCCATCATGTCCGAGCTTTGGCCAAAGCCGAGCTTGCCCTGCTCCTGGGCAATTTGCAGTGGTGCGGTTGAGTCCGTGTGCTGGACCGTAATGTCGGCACCCTGGCTCAACAGAACCTTGGCCGCATCGGCTTCCTTGCCGGGATCGAACCAGGTGTTGACCCAGACGATCTTCACCTTGAAATTGGGATTGACCGACTGTGCGCCGAGCATGAAGGAGTTGATGCCGGACACAACTTCGGGGATAGGGAAGGACACAATGTATCCCGCAACTCCGGTCTTTGACATCTTGGCCGCGATCTGGCCCAGAACATAACGGCCTTCGTGGAATTTCGCATTGTAGGTCGTCACATTGGGAGCCGTCTTGTAGCCCGTGGCATGCTCAAACTTCACATCGGGGAATTTGGCAGCAACCTTGATGGTCGGGTCCATGAAACCGAAGGACGTTGTGAAAATGATCTTGCAGCCGTCACGCGCCAGGCGCTCGATGGAACGGTCGGCATCGGCTTCCGCAACATTCTCGACGAACACGGTCTCGACCTTGTCGCCAAGTTCCTTGTCAACTACCTTGCGGCCGACATCATGCTGAAACGTATAGCCGCCGTCACCAACGGGACCAACATAGACCCAGCAGGCCTTGAATTTGTCGGCGAGCGATGCTGTCGTCCCCAAGCCCAATGCAACCGCCGCGATTGCGGCTGTCATCAATAATTTTTTCATCTCTTCTCTCCCTGTATTCAGTTCACTCAGCGGCACGTGTTTAACTTGGCCCTGTCTGCCGCGCTGACAGGACCGGTTGCCTCTATCTATCAGGCACAAAAGATTGGGCAAGGCAAGCGGGCGTATTGGCCTGCGTCAGCCGCTTGTTTCCGGAAATGATCACCAGCGCGACAATGGTCACGAGGTAGGGCAAAGCCGAGAGGAATTGCGAAGGAATGCCAAGCCCCATGGACTGGACAACAAAGCCCAGAATGGAAACCGCGCCGAAAAGATAGGCCCCCACCAGGGTCCGCAAAGGCCTCCAGGAGGCAAAAACCACCAGCGCCAGGGCAATCCATCCCCGGCCTGCCGTCATGTTCTCAATCCACTGCGGCGTATAGGCCAGCGACAGATAGCCGCCCGCAAGGCCAGCACAGGCCCCGCCAAACATGACGCTGAGATAGCGCAGCGCAATGACCCGGTAGCCCAGGGCATGGGCCGAGTTGTGGCTGTTGCCCACGGCCCTGATGACAAGACCGATCTTGGTCTTGAACAGCACATAGGCCACGCCGGCCGTGAGGACCAGTGAAAACGGCACTAGCGCGTCGATACCGAAAAGTGTTGGCATCTTAAGGCCGGGCTGGCCCACGAAGGATTCACCAATCAGGCCGGAAAGCCCCAGGCCCAGAAGCGTGAGCGCAAGTCCCGCCGCCACCTGATTGGCAACCAGCGTCAGTGTGAGAAATCCAAACAGCACCGACATCCCGACACCGGCAAGAATGGAGGCGCCAACCCCCAGCAGGGTCGAACCCGTAAGATAAGCCACCGCAAAACCCGCCACTGCCCCCATCACCATCATGCCCTCGACACCGAGGTTCAGCACACCGGAGCGTTCAACCACCAGCTCGCCCATGGCGGCAATCAGCAAGGGCGTTGCGGCGGTAACGATTGTCAGGAGAACTGCAAGGCTCTGTTCCATCGCGCCTACTCCGCTGGCTTGAGCACGCCCAGGCGCTCAGCTTCAAATTTGATCCGGTAGAGAATGAGCGTGTCGCAGGAGAGGATGAAGAACAGCAGGATGCCCTGGAACACCTTGGCAATCTTGTCGGAGATCCCAAGCGTCACTTGCGCTGCCTCGCCGCCGATATAGCTCAGTGCCAGCAGAAGCCCGGCAAAGAGCACGCCAACCGGGTTGAGCCGGCCAAGAAAGGCCACGATGATGGCCGCAAATCCATATCCCGGAGAAATCTGCGGCTGCAGCTTGCCGACCACGCTGGCGACTTCGCAAATCCCAGCGAGACCCGCCAGCCCGCCCGAAAGCAGGAAGCAGAACATCACCATCTTGTTCCGGGAAAAGCCGGCAAACCGCCCGGCCCGGGGGGCATTTCCCATCACCTTGATTTCAAACCCGGTGAGCGTCTTTGCCATGAGGAAGGCGAGCGCTACGCAGGCAAGCAGGGCAAACAGGGCACCGAGATGGACGGTTCCCCCGAACGTCGGCAGCAACTGCCAGCCTGCGAAGGTTTTCGTCACCGGAAAATTGAAACCTTGCGGATCGCGCCAGGGCCCGCGCACCAGCCAGTCAAGAAACAGCCCCGCCACATAGACCAGCATCAGCGAGGTCAGGATTTCATTTGCATTGAAGCGCGTCTTGAGCAGGCCTGGAATGGCGCCATACACGGCGCCACCAACAAACCCCATGACGAGCATGACGACGAGAATGGAAGGATCCTGCCAGTTTGGGAACAGGACAGGTGCGATGCTGCCGGCAATGGCGCCGATGGTAAGCTGCCCCTCGGCCCCGATGTTCCAGACATTGGCCATGTAGCACACCGCCAGCCCGACCCCGATCAAAACAAGTGGCGTGGCTTTGACGATGAGTTGCTCAACCGACCAAAGTTGGGTGAGCGGTTCGACAAAATAAACGTAGAGCCCTTCCAGCGGATTAATGCCACGAAAGGCGAAGATGATTCCGCCGGCAACGAGCGTCAGCAACAGGGCGATGAAAGGCGAGGCGACAGCAAAGAACTGCGAACGGTCCGTACGTTTCTCAAGGATGAGCTGCATGTCTTGCCTCCGTTTTCTCATGGGCGCCTGCCATCAGCAGGCCGATCTTTTCAGCCGTCATTTCGTGAGCCGGATGAGCCTCGGAAAGCTGCCCCCGTGAAATGACTGCAATCCGGTCCGCCAGTTCAAAAATCTCGTCCAGGTCCTGGCTGATCACAACCACAGCCGAGCCGGAACGCGCCAGATCAACGAGCGCCTGCCGGATGGTTGCTGCGGCCCCAGCATCAACCCCCCAGGTCGGCTGGTTGACCACGAGCACCTTCGGCTTGCGGTCCAGTTCGCGCCCCATCACAAATTTCTGCAGATTGCCGCCCGACAGCGAACGGGCCTCCGGATCAGGTTTCCCTTTCCGCACATCGTAAGTCTTGATGACACGGTCAGCAATGTCATTCGCCTTGCCGCGATTGAGCAAGCCTCTGACCGCAAGCGAGGCATCATCCGAATGGCGCGTCAGCACCACATTTTCCGACAGGGGAAACGCCGGCACCGCACCATGGCCAAGCCGTTCCTCGGGCACGAAAGCGGCACCCAGTTTTCGCCGCTCGGTCACGCCTATCGTGCCACACGAAGCGCCATCGATTAAAACCGCATCGCCCCGCGACAGGGGCCGTTCCCCGGAAATGGCGTCAAAGAGTTCCGACTGGCCGTTGCCTGCAACGCCCGCAATGGCAATGACTTCGCCGCCGCGCACGTCCAGATTGATATTCTTGAGTTCAACCGAAAACGGGCCGTCCGCTTCAAGATTGAGATTCCTGAGGGAGAAGCGCACCGCTCCTTCCTTGGCGGCTTTGGCCGCGCGCACCGTATGGACATCGCCGCCCACCATGAGCTTGGCGAGGCTGGCAGCGGTTTCCTTGGCGGGATCGCAGGAGGCAACCACCTTGCCATGCCGGAGGATTGTTGCATTATGGCAAAGGCGCTTCACCTCTTCCAGCCGGTGCGAAATATACAGGACCGAACAGCCTTCGCTCGCCAGCCGCTTCAGGGTGACAAAAAGCTGGTCAGCTTCCTGGGGCGTCAGAACCGCCGTCGGCTCATCCAGGATCAGCAGCTTCGGCTCCTGCAGCAGGCAGCGTACGATTTCAATGCGCTGGCGTTCGCCAACCGAAAGATCGGCAACTGTTGCACTGGGGTTGAGCGGCAGGCCGTAATCCTTGGAGACCTGCGCCACTTTCTTGGAGAGCGTTGCAAGATCAAATTTTCCCGGCATGGCGAGCGAAATGTTTTCCGCAACGCTCAGGGCCTCAAACAGGGAGAAATGCTGGAACACCATGCCGATGCCAAGCTTGCGGGCCGCGTTGGGATTGGGAATGACCACTTCCTTGCCCATCCACTTAATGGTGCCCGAGGTGGGATGCAGCGATCCGTAGATCATCTTCACCAGGGTGGATTTGCCCGCGCCATTCTCGCCCAGGAAAGCATGTATCTCGCCGGGAGCGACACGCAGCGTCACCCCGTCATTGGCCCGCAGCGTTCCGAACACCTTGACGATGTCGATGGCCTCAAGCAGATATTCCGGCGCTTTCATGACACCCGCCTCCTCTCGCCAACCATAGCTGAATCCGGGGC
>JBAVOA010000643.1:0-7524 GCA_049691635.1 Aestuariivirga sp.
GCCGCTCAGGAACCTGTCGGCCCAGGCAAAGAGGCGGTCCATGGCAGAGCCATCGCCCTTGGGCAGAGCAATGGGCGATGACGTCACGGCATCCCGCCGTTTGCGCGGCGGCAGATACTTGTTCACCGGCTTGTAATTCATTTCCGGAAGCAGATCAAAACCTTCACGTGCCTTGACCAATTGGGAAACATCGGAGTCTGGGTCGCCCAGATCGCCGAAGTGGCGGGCACCTGTCGGGCAGGCTTTCACGCAGGCCGGCGCGCGGTCTTCCGGTTCCAGATTGGTATTGTAAATGCGGTCCACACAGAGCGTGCATTTTTTCATGGTGCCATGGCTGTAGTCATATTCACGCGCGCCATAGGGGCAGGCCCATGAGCACAGTTTGCAGCCGATGCAGGTATCGGGGTTCACCAGCACGATGCCGTCTTCGGCCCGCTTGTAGGACGCGCCCGTGGGGCAGACTGTGACGCAGGCCGGAGTTTCGCAATGGAGGCAGGAGCGCGGAAAATGCACCACGCGGGTGTCATCCCTGCCCTCCTCTTTCACCTCATAGCCATGGACGCGGTTCAGCCAGACGCCGGAGGGGTCCGAACCATAAGGGTCGCTGTCGTTCAGCGGGGCCGAATAGCCTTGAGTGTTCCATTCCTTACAGGAGGTGGCACAGGCCTGACAGCCCACGCAGGTGTCGAGGTCGATGACGAGGCCCAGTTTCTTCTGGTTGGGCTGCGGCGTTGGAAGCGAGGTCATTGCCGCCCCCGCAGTTTTTTCAACGCCGGGAACTGCGGCTGGCTTTCGGCGGACTGGTCCACAGCCTTTTCCACCCGCACCTTGAGATCATACCAGGCGGCCTGTCCGGTGACCGGATCGCTGTTGGAGAAACGGTAGCCGCCCTCACGTTCCGGGAGCAGATCGGAGATCAGGTGATTGAGCAGGAATCCCTTTTTCGACTCCGGCGCATCGGCTGAGAGCCCCCAGGTGCCGGACCGCTTGCCGATGGCATTCCAGGTCCACACCGTATCGGGGTTCACACCGCTCATCAGCTTGGCCTGGGATTTGATCTGGCCGTGGTGCGATGTCACCGTCACCCAGTCGCCTTCGGCAATGCCGAGCGAGGCGGCGCGGTTATTGTTCATGTAGAGCCAGTTGCGCCCGAGGATTTGGCGAAGCCACGCATTCTGCGAGCCCCAGGAATGATACATGGCCATGGGGCGCTGGGTGATGGCGTGCATCGGGAATTCCGTTTCAGAAACCATGCCGCCTTCCAGAGGCGGATACCAGAAGGGCACGGGATCAAAATAGGTTTTGATGCGCGTTGCATGACCGGCAGGCGGCAGGACCTTCCCGTGGCCTTGCGCCGCCAGGCGGAACTTCTGCAGGGGCTCGCAATAAAGCTGATGGATGATGGGTTCCGGCTTACCCATGAAGCCCATGAAGGTGGACCAGTCGAGATAATCCCAGTTCACGTGGCGGTAATACTTCATGTGGTCCGGCAGTTCGTAAAACCAGTGGCAGCCATTTTCAATATAGCGCTGCAATTGGTCGGGATTGACCGCGCCCCTGCCCTTGGATTTGCCATCCTTGCCGCGGTAACCGGCAAGGGGTCCGAGCCCCGGGGCCCGCTCATGGTTCACGATGTAATCAGGATAACCACCAGGGTAGCGCGCCGCGCCATCGGGTCTTGTCATGCCGGGAAGGCCGAGCCTCGCGCCCAGATCCAGCAGGACAGACTGAAAGGCACGCACATCGCGGTCCGGTTCAACCACCGGTTGGCGGATGGAATCAGCGGGGCCATCGGCTTCCGAAATGGGCCGGTCCAGCATCGAGATGCAATCCCAGCGTTCAAGATAGGTTGTGTCGGGCAGAATGAGATCGGCATAGCGCACCATCTCGGAATCATAGGCATCGGAATAGAGGATGTGCGGGATCACATATTCGCCGTCGTCGCGCCTGGCGGTCAGGGCCTTCAAGGTATCGGGCACATTCATGGCCGAGTTCCAGCTCATGTTGGCCATGTACATGAAGAGCAGATCAATGTTGTAAGGATCGCCCTTGGCCGCATTGTTGATCACCATATGCATGAGGCCGTGGGCGGCGAACGGCGCATCCCAGGAATAGGCCTTGTCGATGCGCAAGGGCGTGCCCGCTTCATCGACCAGCAAATCGTCGGGGCTTACGACAAAGCCCAGGGGCGGTCCCGGCATCGGCGTATTGGGCCTCACCTGCCCCAGCTTGCCCGCAGGGCGGATAGGCGGCGGGATGGGCTTGGGAAAAGGCGGCTTGTAACGGAAGCCGCCGGGCACATCGATGGTGCCCAGGATGATCTGCAGGATGTGGAGGATGCGGCAGGTCTGGAAGCCGTTGGCATGGGCGGAAATGCCCCGCATGGCATGCATGGAGACGGGGCGGCCGATCATCTTCTCATGCCTGCGGCCGGTATAATCCGTCCACGGAACATCAAGCTCAATCTGCTGCTCAAAGGCCGCTTCGGCAATTTCGGCGGCAATGCGTTTGATGGTGCTGGCAGGAATGGCACAGCGTTCTGCCACCGCATCGGGGGCATATTCCGGGGAAAGAAAGCGTTCGGCGATCAGGGTGAAGCTGGTCACCACCTTGCGGCCATCGGGCATGACAAAGCGCCCCATGAGCTTTGGCGAGGCATCACTCGAAGTTGAGGCCATGGGCGAACTTGTGTGGCCATCCCACACCAGGGCTGCACCGGAGGGTTCGCGGGCAAAGAGGCCATCGTCGGCGCCGCCGGGATTCTCGATCACCAGCCAGGGCGCATTGGTGTAGCGTTGAAGGTACTCGCCATCAATCTTCTGGGCGCCTAGCAATTCATGGATCAGGGCACCGACAAACAAGCCGTCGGTGCCGGGTTTCAATCCCACCCATTCGTCGGCAATGGCCGAATAGCCGGTCTTCACCGGATTGATGGAGACGAATTTGGCGCCTCTGGCTTTCAGCTTGCCAAGACCGGTCTTGATCGGATTGGAAGCATGGTCTTCGGCCACACCAAACAGCAGGAAGTATTTGGTGTGCTTCCAGTCGGGTTCGCCAAATTCCCAGAAAGAACCGCCAAAGGTGTAGAGGCCGGCGGCGGCCATGTTCACCGAGCAGAAACCGCCATGGGCGGCATAGTTGGGAGTGCCAAACTGCGTGGCCCACCAGCCGGTAAGGCCCTGGGATTGGTCGCGGCCGGTGAAAAAAGCGAGTTTCCGGGGATCCTTGTTGCGGATTTCCGAGAGCCACAGGGTGGCGGTGCGCAGCGCCTCTTCCCATTCCACTTCGCGGAACTCTCCGCTGCCCCGTTCGCCAACCCGCATCAGGGGTTTTGACAGGCGCGCGGGCGAATAATGCTGCTTGATGCCGGAAGCCCCCTTGCCGCAGATCACCCCCTTGTTCACGGGATGATCGCGGTTGCCTTCGATGTATTTGACCGTGCCGTCCTTGAGGTAGACCTTGATACCGCAGCGGCAGGCGCACATGTAACATGTTGTCGTTTTCACCTCGTCCCAGGTTTTCGGCGATGTATCGATGACAGGTTCGGTCATTTGTTTCCATGATGCGACGATTCCAACCTACATTAGGGCGCGGGTTGGCACTATGATAGGTCCAGACGACGATTTCCTGGGGACCAAATCATTTGCGCGACTGGCTCGTACATATCAAGCGTTCCGAAAACTCAAGCCTGCAAATGCAGATCCGGGAAGCCCTGGTTTCGGCCATTCTTGACCAGCAGCTGGCCCGCGAAGAGCCCATTCCCTCCACCCGGAAGATGGCAAAATCGCTGAGCGTGTCCCGCAATACGGTGGTTCTCGCCTATCAGGGGCTGCTTGATGACGGCTTCCTTATGGCCAAGGAACGCTCCGGTTATTATGTGGCGGAAAAGGCAGGGCTCGATACGGTTCTGCCGAAACGCCCACCGGCGGCAAAAACCAACAGCGCCGCCACGGAGATCGACTGGGCAAGCCGCTTCAAGAAGAATCCGGCGAGCCAGGAAAACATCTCAAAGGCCTTGAACTGGCAGAGCTACACCTATCCCTTCATTTATGGGCAGGTTGATCACACCCTGTTTCCGGTCGCCGAATGGCGCGATTGCACCCGCCAGGCCCTGGGCAAGAAATGGCTTGGCACCTGGACCAATGACACCTGGGCCCATGATGATCCCATGCTGGTCGAGCATATCCGCCGCCGCATCCTGCCGCGCCGGGGCATCATGGCGACGGATGATGAGATTCTCATTACGCTGGGCGCGCAGAACGCCCTTTACCTGCTCACCAGCCTGCTGGTTGACGAGACAACACGGGTTGCCATGGAGGAACCGGGCTATCCCGACGTACGCAATATCTTCCAGTTGAAGTCCAAGCACGTGGCTCTGGTGCCGGTGGATGATCATGGCCTGACGCTGAATGCCGATGTCAGCAATGCGCAGATCGTTTTCACCACGCCCAGCCACCAGTTTCCGACCACGGCCACCATGCCGATCGAGCGGCGCATGGCTCTGCTGAAACTTGCAGCGGCGCGCGATTTCATCATCATCGAGGACGACTACGAGTTTGAAACCAATTACGTGAACGAGCCCTGCCCTGCCCTGAAGTCGCTCGACGACAAGGGGCACGTCATCTATGTGGGTTCGCTGTCGAAATCCCTCTTTCCCGGCCTCCGCCTTGGTTTCATGGTGGGGCCGAAGAAACTCATCGCGGAAGCACGCGCCTTGCGCCGCCTCATGGTGCGCCACGCCCCCAACAATAATCAGCGGACCGCTGCGTTATTCCTTTCGCTCGGCCACCACGACACGCTGATCCGTCGACTGCACCGGGCCTATCGAACCCGCTGGGAAATCATGGGCAAGGCCCTCGAGCAGCACTTCCCCGCCTCATCGCGCCTGCCAAGCTTTGGCGGCACCAGCTTCTGGGTCAAGGGCGCTCCCGATCTTGACAGCGAAGTGCTGGCCAAAGCCGCCGCCGCCAAGAGCATTCTGATCGAACCCGGGCGTATTAACTTCGGCAGAAAGAACCCGCCAAGGAATTACTTCCGCCTGGCCTTCTCCTCCATCGACGAAAAGAAAATTGCCCAGGGCGTGAAACTGCTGGCCGAAACGATCAACGATGCCCCGAAATAGTTTTGCCGACAACAAGGCAAGGGCGGCCACCCTTGCGCTTATGGCCATAGGGCTTGCCTCGACCCAGGATGCTATCGTCAAGGCCATGTCCGGCACCTACCCGGTGTACGAGACCATGCTGATCCGCGGCCTCACATCGCTGCCAATCCTCGCCGTCTGGCTGGGCCGTGTCCACGGGCTCCGGGCGCTCGGCACGCCGTTATGGCCCCGCGTGCTATTGCGCGCACTCATCCTGTGTTCGGCCTATCTCGCCTTCATTCTGTCAATTGCGGCGATGCCGATTGCCAACATGGTCGCCATCTATTTCACCATGCCGTTCTTTGTGGCGGGGCTTGCAGGACCGTTCCTCGGTGAACGGGTGCCAGTCTATCGCTGGATCGCCATCATCGCAGGATTTGTCGGAGTAATTGTCATGGTGCGGCCGGGCGTGCAGGCCTTTGAGCCTGCCGCCCTGTTGGCGCTCTATTCCGCCTTCGGCTATGCAGTGGGACAGATGATGGGACGCAGCCTGGCGCAGAAGGTGGAGCCATTGGTCATCGCCAATTGGCAGAATGCGGTCTATTTCGCAGTTGCCGCACTTGTGGGCATAATTGCGCAAGCCACTGGCCTTGTCGGGGAAGGACAAAAAAGCCTCGCTTTTCTCACGCGTCCGTTTGTCTGGCCAACCCCGCAGGATTTTCTGCTGTTGAGTAGCGTGGGAGTCCTGGCGGCTTTTGCGATGATGAGTTTCATTTCCGCCTACAGGCTGGCGCAATCAAGCTTTGTGGCCCCCTTCGAGTATTCGGGCATGGTCTGGGCTGTCTTGTTCGGCTTCCTGTTCTTCAATGATTTTCCCGATTTCTGGACTTGGAGTGGCATGGCCATTGTGGCGGGTGCTGGATTCTTCATGCTGGTCATGGACCGCTGGCGGTTTCAAACCGGATAACCCGCCCAGCCCTTCACGGTGCGCAGCGCCAGTGACGACTGAATGCGCTGGATGCCGGGAAGCCGGGAAATGCGCGAGCGATGGATGCGCTCATAATCCGCCGCATCACTTGCCACCACGCGCAGGAGATAGTCGAACTGGCCGCTCATCAGATGGCATTCGAGAATTTCCGGCACGCGCTGAACCGCTTTCTCGAATTTCTCGAAAGCCTCTTCGGTTTGCGCCGACAGCGACACTTCAACGAAGAATTCATTGGCGAGGCCGAGCGTTGTTCGATCGAGAGTTGCGGTGTAGCGGGTGATGACGCCTGCTTCTTCCAGTAGCTTCACGCGGCGGTGGCAGGAGGAAGCAGAGAGGCCTGCCTTTGCGGCAAGTTCATTGATTGACTGCTGGGAATTCTTCTGCAGTTCGGTCAGAATGATTTTATCGGTCTTGTCCAATTCCTGGATTTTCATTCTATTATTCTTACACTTATTGGAATTTTTAATCAATTCGCCCTCGCCATGGCCCAGTCTTTGGAAATTCATTCGAACGGATTTGGGATATTTTGGCGGGCATTCAACGGGAGGAACGGCAATGCTCATCGGCGTACCAAAAGAAATCAAGAATCACGAATACCGCGTCGGCATGACGCCAATTTCGGTGCGCGAAGCGGTGCGCAACGGCCACAAGGTGTGGGTCCAGGGCAATGCCGGCGGCGGCATCGGCGCTTCGGATGCGGATTATACGGCGGCCGGCGCGGAGATCATCAAGACGGCGGAGGAGATTTTCGCCAAGGCCGAGATGATCGTAAAGGTGAAGGAACCCCAGGCGGGCGAGCGCGCCATGCTGCGCGAGGGTCAGATCCTCTACACCTACCTGCATCTCGCTCCCGATCCGGGGCAGACCAAAGACCTGGTGAAGTCCGGTGCCGTGTGCATCGCCTATGAAACGGTGACCTCGGCGCGCGGCGGCCTTCCCCTGCTTGCCCCCATGAGCCAGGTCGCGGGCCGCATGTCGGTCCAGTGCGGCGCCCATTCGCTTGAGAAGGCGCAAGGTGGGCGCGGCATGCTGCTGGGCGGCGTCCCCGGCGTGTCTCCGGCCAAGGTCGTCATTCTCGGCGGTGGCGTTGTCGGCACCAATGCGGCGGCCATTGCCCTTGGCATGGGCGCTGACGTCACCATCATCGAGCGCAGCACGGAACGCATGGAAGAACTGGTCGCCCGCTTCGGCATCAGCACCAAGACGCTCTATTCCACCCAAGGTGCCATCGAAGATGAATGCGCTGCGGCTGATCTCGTTATCGGCGGCGTTCTCATTCCCGGGGCCGCGGCCCCGAAGCTCGTGACCAAAAAGATGCTGAAGGACTGGAAACCCGGTTCGGTCTTCGTTGACGTTGCCATCGACCAGGGCGGTTGCGCGGAAACCTCCAAGGCCACGACCCACGCGGATCCCACTTACATCGTGGATGGCGTCATCCACTACTGCGTGGCCAACA
>JBAVOA010000644.1:0-2904 GCA_049691635.1 Aestuariivirga sp.
GGTTTTGCTCGCGGCAGTCCTGTTTGGCCTCTGGTCGTCGGTTTTTACCGTTGATGCAAGGCAGAAGGCCCTGGTGCTGCGTTTCGGAGAGGTGAACCGGATCATCGAGGAACCGGGACTCTATTTCAAGTTGCCATTCGCTGACGAGGTGCTTGATATCGAAGGCCGTATTTTCCTGTGGAACAGCGACAACAAGGCGGTGCAGGTCTCCGACAAGCAGCGCTACCTGGTGGATACAATGACGGTTGCCCGCATCATGAGCGCCCGGAAATTCCGCGAAACGGTTGGCGCGGACCTGGGTCGGGCCCGGGCCCGTATTGAAACCCGCCTGGACGCAGCACTTCGCCAGACCTACGGCAAGCGCACTTTCGACAAAGCGCTTTCCAAGGACCGCGATGTGATGATGCGGGAAATCCGCGATCAGGTGAAGTCGGAAGCCCTTACACTTGGAATTGATATCGTGGATGTGCGCATCCGACGCACTGACTTGATGGCCGAGGTTCTGGAAGCAACCTTTGAGCGGATGAAGTCCGAACGGCTGGCGGAAGCCAAGAACCTGCAAGGCATCGGGCAGGCGCAAAACATCCAGATCAAAGCCGAGGCCGACCGCAAGGCCGTCGAGTTGGTCTCGGAAGCTGGCCGCCAATCGGAAATCATTCGCGGTGAAGGAGATGGGGAACGCAACAGGGTTTTCGCCGAGGCTTTCAGCAGGGACCCGGAATTCTTTGCCTTTTACCGCTCGATGCAGGCCTATTCCAAAAGCCTGACGACTCCGGGAACCAGCCTTGTGCTCAAACCGGATTCGGACTTCTTCAAGTATTTCGGGATGAACAAGGACGGGGACGCGGTCCCGGCCTCTCCGGCGCAATGAAGCATGACCTGCTGACGGCCCTTGGTCTCGTATTCGTGATCGAGGGCCTTCTTTATGCCTTGGTTCCCGGCCATTTGAAAACTATGATGCGGACCATGGAAACGGTTCCCGAAGAAACCCTGCGCATTGGCGGCATTGTTGCCCTTGGTTTTGGAGTCTTCACGGTTTGGGTCGTAAAAGCATTTTTTGTCTGGTGACATTCAGGAGACGATTTCGATGACGGCACGAATCATGAAGACACGCAATGTACTGGCCAGTGCCGCATTCGGAGCACTTGTGTTTGGTATCGTTGCAGCGCCGATTTCGGTAGCCCCGGCCCAGGCTCAGCTCGAACAATTGCCGTCGGTTGCCGACCTGGCAGAACAGCTTCTTCCGTCCGTGGTTGAAATCTCGGTGCAGTCAAAGGCGGAGTCGGATGGTCAGGCCATGCAGCTGCCTGAACTGCCTGAAAACTCGCCCTTCAAGGATTTTTTTGACGAGTTCCTGAAGAAGCAGCGCAAGGGACAGGCCCCCGAACAGGAAGACCGCACTGTGAACTCCATGGGATCTGGTTTTGTGGTTGATCCAAGCGGCCTGATCGTGACCAACAATCACGTGGTCGAAGGTGCCGAGAATATTGAAGTACATTTCCAGGACTCGACAATTCTCAAGGCCGAACTGGTGGGACGTGATCCCAAGACCGATTTGGCGGTTATCCGCGTGAAGCCTGATAAGCCGTTGCCCGTGGTTGCCTTTGGTGACAGTGATGTGCTGCGCATTGGCGAATGGGTAGTGGCAATCGGCAATCCGTTCGGCCTTGGCGGTTCGGTTTCGCTTGGCATTGTTTCGGCGCGCAACCGCGACATCAACGCGGGCCCCTATGATGATTTCATCCAGACGGATGCGGCCATCAACAAGGGCAACTCTGGCGGTCCGCTGTTCAACCTGAAGGGCGAAGTGGTTGGCATCAATACGGCAATCTTTTCACCTTCAGGCGGCTCGGTTGGCATCGGCTTCTCGGTGCCGGCCAATACGGCCAAGGGCGTTGTCGCCCAGTTGATCAAATATGGTGAGACCCGGCGCGGCTGGTTTGGCGTCAAGATCCAGTCGGTGACCGATGACATTGCCGAAAGCATGGCCATGGGCAAGGCCCGCGGAGCGCTGATTGCTGATGTGACCAAGACAGGGCCGGCCGAAAAGGCAGGCATTGAACCTGGTGATGTGGTGATCGAGTTCAATGGCAAGCCGGTCAAGGAGATGAAAGACCTGCCGCGCATTGTGGCCGATACGGAGATTGGCACGAAGGTTCCGGTCAAGATCTTCCGCAAGGGCAAGGAACTCGAAATCACTGCAGAAGTGGGCAGGCTTGAAGACGGCGAAAAGGTCGTGGCCCAGCAAGACAGCACACCCGGAACCACTCCGGCTCCCGCGGTGGCCACCACGCTTGGCATGACGGTCAGCTCGATGACCGATGAGCTCCGTGAGAAGTTCAAGATCGATGCCGAGATCAAGGGTGCGGTTGTAACCGAGGTTGCGGTCGACAGTCCGGCAGCTGACAAGAAACTTGAGCCCGGCGACGTAATCACGGAAGCGGGCGAGAAGGCCGTATCCGGTGCGTCAGATATTTCCGCCAGTATCGCCGAAGCCGAAAAGGCTGGCAAGAATTCGGTGCTGCTGCTGGTCTCCAAGGCCGGCAAGCAGGCCGAGATGCGGTTTATCGCGTTGAAGTTGAAAAAGTAACAGCAGAGCGCTCGGCCGTCAGCCAAGAAACCTGGTTGCCGCATAGATCAGCCCGGCGGCAACCACGGCACATCCGCCAAGGATGACATAGGCACCTTTGGTGATGTCAGTGATGACCTTCTTCACCTCTGCACGGTCGTTGACATTGGGAAAGGGGGTCGACGGCGCAGGCAGGCCAGGAAACTTGCAGAGCGGGGTCCATCCCTGGTCCACCGTAAAGACCAGCAGCTTGTCGGCCGGAACGGCGGCTTTCACGTCTTCGATATGCTGCTTGTATTGCGCGATGGCCCGGTCGCGGTTCTCCATGGTTCCCT
>JBAVOA010000645.1:0-2141 GCA_049691635.1 Aestuariivirga sp.
ACAGCGAAAAGCTCATTGTCGAGCCAGTGTCCGTCAGCAAATCCAAAAAGCTTGGAGCTCTCCTCGAAAAGCATGAAATATTCCTGGCAACGCCCAACAGGGACCAGATCGAGGCGTTGACCGAGATGGATGACATGGACCAGGCCTGCCAGGACTTGCATGAGCGTGGCCTGCTTAATCTGGTGGTTCATCTCGGTTCCGATGGGGCGCTGCTGTCTTCCGGAAAGGGCATGATGAAAATTCCCAGCGCCAGCCGCTCGCAGGTGAGCGATGTGACGGGAGCAGGGGATGCCGCCGTTGCAGGCTTGGTTTTCGGCCTGACGAAAGGCTATGATCTTTCAAAGTCCGCTCAACTCGGCCAGGCCGCGGCAAGTCTTGTGCTGAATTCCACCTCATCGACCGCTGTCGGCCTCACCGAAGCGGCTCTCCAGAACAGTGTAAACGCCCTGCAATGAACAAGCATCTCGCCATCTCAAGTGAAATTTCCGCGGCACTTGCAAGCGGAAAGCCTGTCGTTGCCCTGGAATCCACCATCATCGCCCATGGCATGCCCTATCCCGCGAATTTTGAAATGGCCCAGGAAGTGGAAGCCATCATCAGGAAGGCGGGTGCTGTCCCCGCCACCATCGCGATCATCGGTGGCGCCTTGAAAGTGGGCCTGACCACCGATGAGCTGAAGAAATTCGCCGTCGACGGTCCGCAAATCACCAAGGTCTCAACCCGTGATCTGCCCTATGTCGTGGCGCGAAAAATGGATGGTGCCACAACGGTGGCCTCCACCATGCGGATTGCGGCTATGGCTGGCATTCATGTCTTCGCGACAGGCGGCATTGGCGGTGTGCATAGGGGTGCGGAGCGCAGTTTCGATATTTCCGCCGACATGATGGAATTTGCCGAAAGCAATGTGGCCGTGGTGACGGCCGGGGCAAAAGCCATTCTGGATATGGCGCTGACTCTTGAAACATTGGAAACCCTCGGCGTTCCGGTCGCAGGTTACGGCACGAATGACTTTCCGGCCTTCTATTCGCGAAACTCCGGCCATGCGGTTCCCATGCGCTGCGATACACCGGAGGAAATTGCCCAGCTCATGAAGGCCAAATGGAGCATGGGGTTGAAAGGCGGTATTGTCGTTGCCAATCCCATTCCTGAATCGAGTGAAATCACCGCCTCCGAAATTGCGCCGGTGATCGAACAGGCGGTGGCTGAAGCCCAGCGCCTTGGCATTTCCGGAAAGGACGTGACACCTTTCCTTCTGGCGAAACTTGCAACCGTTACGGGAGGGCGCTCCCTCAAGGCCAATATCGCGCTGGTGAAGCACAACGCAAGGGTAGCAGCGGAAATCGCAAAGGCCTTCGCTAAATGACCACGGTGAGACGCGGGCGCAAGGTTGAGAGCGGCCCTCGCGCCATCGAGCAATTGCCGTGGAAGCAGCCGCAGCTCACCCTTGAGCCATCGCGCATTTTGTCTGACGATCACCTTGAAGCTGTCCACACGGAATCGCTCCGCGTGCTGGAAGAGATCGGCATGGACGTGATCTATGCCGAGGCCCGAGAAATCCTGGCTGATGCCGGGGCCATCGTCATGGGTGACCGTGTGCGGATTGGCCGCGACATTGTCGAAGAAGCCCTGAAAACCCCGCCATCCGAATTCACCTTCCATGCCAGAAATCCGGAGCACAGCATCCGGATTGGCGGCAAATGGATTGCCTTTGCCCCTGTTGGCGGACCGCCCAACTGCTCCGATCTTGATCGCGGCCGCCGGCCCGGAACACTTGAAGACTCGTCGAACTTCATGAAGCTGGCGCAGTTCTTCAATTGCGTCCACACGGCGGGCGGTGCCTCGGTTGATGCCCTCGATGTGCATGCTTCCATCCGCCATCTCCATTTGACACGCAATAAGATGGTGTTCACCGACAAGGTACCCTTCGCTTCCTCAACGGGACGGCACAGGCTTTTGGACTCGATTGAAATCGTCCGCATGGCGCGCGGCATCAACCATGACCAACTCCTGCGTGAGCCTTCAACCTACACGGTGATCAACACCAACTCGCCGCTCAAACTCGATAGCCCCATGGCCATGGGGATCATCGAAATGGCAAGGTTGAACCAGATTTGCGTGGTGACACCTTTCACCCTCGCTGG
>JBAVOA010000646.1:0-14929 GCA_049691635.1 Aestuariivirga sp.
CCACAACGACAATCATGAACAAGGGGCCAAAGAACATCATGGGCCATCCTCCATCCCACATCATGCGTGGGCCATAACCATATCTTTCAGCATCTGATCCTGTTTGAGCCAGAGCCGGGTTGAACAACGCCATCTGGGTGGCGGTCAGTACTGGCAGGTAGAAACGCAATCGGCGCATAGGGCCTCCTCCGGTGTTTGCGGCATACTGGCGGTAAGGTCCCGTCCGGTTCCACCGTTCCAAGCCGCAGCGAAGACCCGGACCTCCGCAAACCCCGCCGCTATCAAATGGCGGGGGCAACCACGGATCGCCACTCCGCTCTGCACACCACGAACACCGGATTGCCACGGGAGTCATTGATCTCGCTCAACCGTCTGCAAAGTTCAGCTGCCGGGACGTTGACAGCTCCGGCAGGCTGGCCGAGCCGCCCTGCAAATTTTTCCGCGCCGCAGACATCGACGATCAGCGGGCGTTCCCCGCCGGGCTGCAATCGGTGGTAGGCCCCGAGATGCGCGCGGGCATGATTGGGCCGTTCTGGCGGAAGCGAAGCCTCATGCTCCGTGGCTTTGCTCGTCAAGTCAGCGATCACCCATGGCAAGCCGCCCCTTCAAGACGGGCTTCCAGCGCGGCAATCCGCTCCTTGAGCGGCGCGACCATGGATAACACTTGCGCCTGGGTGAAGCGTGGCGTGATGTGCTGCGGGCAGTTCCAGTCATATGCCTCAATGGTGATGGCTATGCCGCGCTCGATGCGGGCCCGGTAGTCCGCGACCTGAAACCGTTTCAACAACGCGCCTTCACCGGGTCCGACCAGGCGCGCGCGTCCGAGAAGTTTCAGGCGGGTCTGGTTGGCATAGTCCATTAGGAACAGCGAAACCCGTTGGTTGCCTTGCAGGTTCCCGACACTCACATATTGGCGGTTCCCCGCGAAATCGGCAAAGCCGATTGTCTTGTCATCCAACACCCGCACAAAGCCGGCGGGGCCACCGCGGTGCTGCATGTAGGGCCAGCCCGTTTCGCTGACAGTTGCCATGTAGAAGCTGTCGCGTTCGGCAATGAAGGCCGCTTCTTTTGGACCAAGCCTGTCATGGTTGCTGTCGCCTTCTTCCAGGCGTGCATAGCTGCGGCGGCTGCCGCTGCGTTCCTGCTCGCTCTTCACCCGGGGCGTGAAGGCGATCTCCGCGAATTTGTGACCCATGATGGTTCCTTGGTCTTTGGTTTGCTCTGGCGACCGGGACAAATTCGGCCATGCCCGACTGGTACGGAGATAAGGCTTTCTGGTTATTGTAAGAATAGTCGTTGAACGAAAGTTATTATTCCGGCAAATGGAATAATAGATGGACCGCTTCAACGAACTTCGCGTCTTTGTCGCCGTGGCCGACTGTGCTGGCCTCGCCAAGGCGGCAAAGCTCATTCACAGCTCGCCGCCCGCCGTGACACGCACGCTTTCCGCCCTCGAGGAACGTCTCGGCGTGCGCCTTTTTGACCGGACAACCCGCAGCCTGCGGCTGACCGGGCCCGGCGTCAAATTCCTTGATGACGCCCGCCGTGTGCTGGCAGACCTTGAGCATGCGGAGCAGGAGGTGGCGGGCCAGTCGAAGGTCGTGAGCGGGAATCTCATGATGACCGCGTCGCTCACCTTTGGCCGCCTGGTGCTGCAGCCGATCGTCCTGGACTTCCTCGCTGCCAATCCGCGCATAAATGTCTCGCTGCTGCTCTTTGACCGGGTCGTCGATCTGGTCGACGAGGGCTTCGACCTTGCCGTTCGCATTGCCGACTTGCCGGACTCGACCCTGGTGTCCCGGCATGTGGGCGATGTCCGCCCCATCCTTGTCGCCAGTCCCGCCTATCTCGCCAGGCATGGCGCGCCGCGAACGCCCAATGATCTCAGGCTGCACATGATCATTGCCCAGACCGCACTGATGCCAAACCGGGAGTGGCGCTTTTCCCGGGACGGCAAGCCGGCCCGCATCACGCTTCCGGCGCGGTTGGAGATCAATGATGCCCACGCCTGCATTCACGCGGCGGAGCGGGGGGATGGCATCACCATCGCCCTGTCCTACATGGTGGCCGAGGCAGTCCGCGACGGGCGTCTGGCGCCGGTGCTCCAGGAGTTCAGCCCACGGCCGGTGCCGGTGAATCTCATTTTCGCCCAGCGCCGCATTATTGCCCCGAAGGTGCGGGCTTTCATTGACTTCGCCGCCCCCAGGCTGGCGGCTGCACTTTCCGGCGCCGATCTCGGCTGACGCTGAATCGAATCGTCCGGCTTCCCGTCACCGCAATTCTTGACCGCCCCAAATTATCATGGCAATTCGATTGCTTCATTCTTGCTGAAGGGGCTGTCCATGAGTTTGTTTGCCAACGCCAAAGAGCAACTCGTTACCGAGTCCATTGACGGCTTGCGCCGCGCCTCGGGGGCCGCTTCCATTGCGAGGCTTGACGGTTATCCGCACATCAAGGTCGTCTGCCGCACCGATCACCAGTCCTCAAAGGTCGCGATAATTTCCGGCGGCGGCTCGGGCCATGAACCCTCCCATGCGGGCTTTGTGGGCAAGGGCATGCTGACGGCCGCCGTCTGCGGCGAAGTCTTTGCCTCGCCAAGCTTTGACGCGGTCCTGGCCGCCATCATGACGGTGACCGGAAAAGCCGGCTGCCTGCTCATTGTTCCCAACTATACGGGAGACCGGCTCAATTTCGGCCTTGCGGCGGAGCGTGCCCGGGCCCTTGGCAAGAAGGTCGAGATGGTGATTGTCAACGATGATATCGCGCTGCCGGACATTGCCCAGCCGCGCGGTGTGGCCGGCGTCATGTTCGCGCACAAGATCGCGGGCTATCTCGCCGAGAAGGGTGCCAGCCTTGCCGTTGTGACGGCTGCCGCCAGAAGCGTTGTCTCAAAAACCGTATCGCTCGGCATCTCCTTGAGCTCTTGCACCTTGCCCGGAGCCGGGCGTGAAGACCGCGTGCCGCCGGGCCAGGCCGAACTGGGCCTCGGCATCCACGGCGAGCCCGGCGTGGACCTGATCGATTTCCTCGGTGCCAAATCGGTTGCCGAGATTATTGCCAAGCGGCTGTTCGCACGGGTGGGCAAGGCCGCAGGCTATGCCCTTCTGCTCAACAACCTGGGATCCACGACACAACTCGAAATGGGCGTCCTGGCCAATGAATTTCTGACCGCCGCCAGCGGCAAGAAGATCAAGCTGATCATCGGCCCCGCCCTGATGGTGACCTCGCTGGACATGCACGGATTTTCCGCTTCGCTTCTGCCGTTGAACAGGGATTACATCACAGCGCTCACCGCGCCCGTGGCTCCCGCTGCCTGGCCCCCGGCCCGCGTTCCCACCAAATTGAACCGGCTGAAACTTCCCAAGGGCCTGAAAACTTTGGCCATGAAACCAAGCAGCAACGAGCTTGTGGCGGAGTTCATCGCCAAGGCCTGCGACCTCCTGATCGCCATGGAAACGGACCTGAACAGCCTGGATGCCAAGGTGGGTGATGGCGACACCGGGTCGACCATTGCAACCGGCGCCCGCAGCCTGAAATCCCATATCGCGAAATTGCCCTTGGCCAACACGTCGCTTCTGTTGTCCTCAATCAGCGACCTGCTTGGCAAATCCATGGGCGGGTCGAGCGGCGTGTTGCTGGCCATCATGTTTGCCGCGGCGGGCCAGGCCGTGAAATCCGGTGGACCCCTGGTGGCAGCCCTCCAGGCAGGACTTGTCCGCATGAAGGAAATCGGCGGCGCCAAGACCGGCGACCGGACGATGATCGACGCCCTTGAACCGGCCCTTGCGGCGCTGGCCAGCGGAAAGTCATTGGCCAAGGCCGCGGGCATCGCCCGTCAGGCTGCCGACGCGACCGCCAATATGACCCGCGCCGGAGCGGGGCGTTCCACCTACGTCTCCGCCTCCAACCTCGCCGGCGTTCCCGATCCGGGGGCCATTGCCGTGGCAAGACTACTTGAGGGACTATAAGCCTACGATAGGCTTTTAAATGAGGAGAGAGCCCGCTGCAGCGGATTTCCGCCAGGGGGAGCTAGGGGTGTAGCGGACAGGCTTAAATTCCTGTGTACGGGCCTGCCAGGGGCCTTGAAATCAATTTCAACCAGAAGTAATATATTCCTATGATGCGCGCAAGGCGGGTGCTGCCTCACCGCCCATAGCGCATGAAGGCGAAGCGCTCCGATCCCGGCTCCCAGCACGGCACATTGATCGAGCCTTGCCCGCCAAACATCGCGAGCAGGGTTTTCGGCGCACCGCCTTCCGCCGGCATCAGGCGCAGCTCCACGTCATGGTCGCGCGGGTGGCCATCCACGCCTTTCGCGTAGGCCAGGTAGAGGATGTGCCGGCCATCGGGCGAGGGATGGGGGAACCAGTTGGACCGCTCGTCATGGCTCATCTGTTCAAGCGCCGAACCATCGGGATGCATGCGCCACAGCTGCATGATGCCCGAGCGCGTTGAGTTGAACCAGATCCAGCGGCCATCCGGCGTATAGTCGGGACCATCGCTGCGGCCCGTGCCATCCGTGAGCCGCGTTTCCGTCTTGCCCTCAAGGCCGCAGACATAGATGTCGAAGACATCATCGCGTGCTCCGCAATAAGCCAGCGTTGTTCCATCAGGTGACCAGCCATGCCAGTAGGAAGGCGTGTTTTGCGTAATCTTTCGCGGCGCCCCGCCATCGATGGGCAGGATGTAGATGCAGGACTGGCCATTCTGCGTGCCGTCGCTGATGACAAGCTGGCTGCCATCGGGCGAGATGCCATGGTCGTTGTTGAGCTTGATGGCAAAGCCCGTGTTGATTTCCTCGAGCCGTGCTGCCCCTTCAAGACTGACCCGGTAGAGCCGCCCGTCGCCGTTGACCAGCAGGGCCTTGCCGTCCGGCGTCCAGTTCGGCGCTTCAATGAGGCGGGTGGTGTGCAGCACGGTCTGTGCCGTGCCTGTCGCAAGGTCGAAAATTGCAAGTTCGCTGGGCAAGGTTTTTTATTCCCATCTCGTATGAAGCGCTCACCCTAGGGGAATTCACTGGATTGAAGAAGGGGCCGCCATCCTGAACACGTCGCGCAGCCTGGCCATCGCCTTGCGCGTGGTTTTTTCGTCAGCGGCGGCAAAGCCCATCAACAGGCCGCGCTGGCGGTTGCCGTGGCGGAACTGGATCGAAAGCGGCGATACATTCACGCCCTGGGCGAGAGCCGCCTTGGCGATTGCCTTGTCGTCATGCGCCGTGTGGAACAGGCCCACCATTTGAATGCCCGCTTCCGTGCGGCGCAGGTGCAGCCAGGTGCTGAGATAGGCATCGCAGGCTTCCATGAAGAATTGCCGCCGCGCCGCATAGAGCCTCCGCATGCGCCGCAGATGCCGGGTGAAGTGTCCTTCGTTCATGAAGTCGGCAAGGGCCGCCTGGGTGAGCAGCGGCGCGAACTGGCCAGTCACGCTAAGCGCCGCGACAATGCCTTCGCGCAGCACTTCCGGCACCACCAGAAAGCCAAGGCGCATGGCCGGAAACAGGAGCTTTGCAAAAGTGCCCACATAGACCACGCGGTTGGATGCGCTGATGCCCTGCAACGCCGGAATGGGATGGCCCTGGAAGCGGTATTCGCTGTCATAGTCATCCTCGATGATCCAGGCGTTCCATGATTCCGCCAGTTGAATGAGATTGAGCCGCTGCTCCATCGGCATGGTGATGCCGAGGGGATGGTGGCAGGAAGGGGTGGTGAAGATGAGCCGGGGCGTGGCCGCTGGCGGTTCAAGGTTCCAGCCGGCGTCATTCACCTCGAGCGGACTGAGCTTCGCCCCGGCCGAGAGAAAGGCGGCGCCGGCGCCATAATAGCCCGGCTCCTCCATCCACACCGTGTCGCCCGGATCAATCAGCAGCCGGGCCAGGAGGTCAAAGGCCGACTGGGCGCCATTGGTGATGACGATATGTTCAGGCTTGCAGTTCACCCCGCGCGAGGTCGTGAGATAACGCGCGATGGCCTCGCGCAAGGGCGGATAACCGTTCACGTGATAGGTGCCAAAGAGATCGTGGCGGGCCAGTTTCGCCCGCCGGGTCAGAAGTTTTGACCACGTGTTGAAGGGAAAGTTGTCGGAATCCGGAAGCCCCGGATGAAACGCCGTAAGCCCGGGAGCCCCGTGGTGATAGGGCTGTGCCAGCATGACCTTGCCACGCCAGGAGATGGAATTGTCGGGGCCGGCAGGCAGTTTCTGCGGCGTGGCAACCGGCGAGGGTAAATCCATGACCCGCGGCGGAGTGCGCGGCCGCAGGGAAAGATAACCTTCCAATGCCAGCTGGTCGCAGGCCGCAATCACCGTGTTGCGGCCCACCGAAAGATCCTTGGCCATGGCCCGCGTCGAGGGCAGGGCGCTGCCGCTGGGAATAACCCGGCGCTCGATCAGGTCGCGCAGTTGCGAATAAAGCTGGCGGTGCAGGTTCGCCGCAGTGCCGCGATCCAGAATGATGCCATTGACGGGAAAGGTGGTGCTCATCGTGGTTCCTAAAAATAAACACAGACTGGTTCTAACATTAGAACCAATCCATCGATAGGCTCCGCCCAACAATTAAAAAGACGTCATACTGGGATGGATCGCATGCAACGGGTAAGAGTTGGCATTATCGGCGCCGGAGGCATTGCCCAGATCGAGCATGTTCCAAACCTGCTGCGCCTGAAACACCTGTTTGACATCGCCGGTATCTTTGACCCCTCGGCCACCGTGCGCGGCTTCATCGCAGAGCTGCATGGGCTACCGACTTTTGAAAATCTCGACGCCTTGCTTGCAAAGCCCCTTGATGCCGTTGTCATCGCCTCGCCTGATCCGCTGCACCATGAACAGATCCTGGCTGCGTTCGGGCGCGGCCTGCACGTCTTTTGCGAAAAGCCGCTGTGCTACGCGATGGGCGATATTGATGAAGTGATCGCCGCGCGCGACAATGCGGGCAGGCTGCTTCAGGTGGGATACATGAAGCGTTTTGATCCCAGCTACGAGGAAGCTCTCGCAATTCTGCCGGGATCGTCCAAGACCCTGCGCCATGTCTCGGTTGAAGTGAATGATCCCGATGCCTGGCCCTTCATCCGCCATCACGCCACGTGCCGGGCGGAAGATGTGGCCGCGGAGCTGATTGCGGCAACCCGGGCCAAACAGAAACAGCAGGTGGCCCGCGCCGTGCCGGCGGCACTGGACGCCATGAGCTATCGCGGCTTCACCGCCGCCTATTGCTCATCCCTTGTCCATGATGTGAACGCCGTGCATGGCCTGCTCGATGCGCTGGGTGTTCCCACTGGCGAAATTGTGGGAGCACAGCTCTATGCCGGTGGCGGAGGGGGCCAGGGAACCGTGCGTCTGCTCGGTGGCCAGGCCCTGTGGACCATGTTCCATTTGGCCGTTCCGGGACTTGCCGACTACCGGGAGCGCATCACGCTTTATTTTAATGACGCGATACTGGAACTGGAATTTCCGTCGCCCTATCTCAATCATCAGCCAACGCGCCTGACAGTCAAGCGCAGCGACGGCCACAAGCTGGCCGTCCAGGACGTCCGCGCCAGCTATCAAGAAGCCTTTGTAGAGGAGTTGAAAAGCTTCTGGTCGGCCATCGTCGAGGGAACGCCGGTGCGCAATACGGCCGAACAGGCCCGCCGCGACATGGCGCTGCTTTCAGGCCTTGCCCAATGGCATGCTAATCACCAGCCCCAGTCAACACCCTACGGAGATCACCCATGAAAGTTCGCATTGGCATCAACCCGATTGCCTGGACCAATGACGACGTGCCTGAACTTGGCGGCGACACGCCGCTTGAGGTATGCCTGAGTGAAACCAGGCAGGCAGGCTATGCCGGAACCGAACTCGGCGGCAAGTTTCCGCGCAATTCGGCACGCCTGAAGCCCATCATGGCGCAATATGGCCTTGCGGTGATTTCCGGCTGGTATGACGGCCGCTGCGATGAGAAAAGCGTATCCGAGGAAATGGACGCGATCACTCCCCATCTGCAACTGCTGAAGGACATGGGGTCGACCCATGTGGTTTATGCCGATACCTCACGCGGACGCCATGGCGCAATCTGGGCTCCGATTTCCCAGCGCCCCGCATTGCAAGCTGACGAGTGGCCGGCCTATGGCCGCAAATTGACCGCGCTTGCCGAGCGCATGGCAGACTTTGGTGTGGCGATGGCCTTCCACCATCACATGGGAACGATTGTCGAGTCCGATGCCGATGTGGGCCTGATGATGAAGCACACCGGCGAAGCCGTGGGGCTTCTCTATGATACGGGGCATTCCTCCTTTTCCGGCGGCGATCCGCTGCAGCTCATCAAGACCCATGTGAAGCGCGTGGTCCACGTCCACTGCAAGGATCCGCGCAAGGACATTCTCAAAAAGGCCCGCGCCGAAGATATGAGTTTCATGGATGCGGTCCTGGCCGGCATCTTCACCGTGCCGGGCGATGGCTCGATCGATTATGTGCCGATCCTGCGGGTGCTGGCGGACGCCGGCTATGCGGGCTGGCTCGTCGTCGAGGCCGAGCAGGACCCCAAGAAGGCCCACCCGCTGACCTATGCTACGATGGGTTTCAAGAACCTGTCGCGCATGGCGAGAGAGGCAGGCTTCACGGTAGAAATTTGAAGAAGGCGGGCTTGCCCGTTCTCGAAAGGAACCAGTGCGAAAGCGTAACCTAGAAACTGAAACTGCAACTGGTCTGCAAGCCGGAATGCCGGCTGGTGGAGAAACGTAAACAGGAGGAAACATGTTCTCGCTTGCGAAAATAATGAAACCCGTGCTCGGAATTCTGGCCGGGCTGACGATGCTGTCCGCGGCTGCCGGATTGGCTGCCGCCGATGAAACCCGCGTGGTCTTCGTGACCCACGGCCAAAGCGGCGATCCCTACTGGTCCGTGGTCAAGAACGGCATGGACGATGCGGCCAAGACCCTTGGCGTGAAAGCCGAGTATCTTGCTCCCGAAACCTTCGACATGGCCAAGATGGCCCAGATGATTGACGCCGCCGCCGCCTCCAAGCCTGATGGCCTGGTAGTGTCGATCGCCGATCCCGCAGCCCTCAGCGAACCCATCAAGAATGCGGTTGCGGCTGGCATTCCCGTGATCGTGATTGACTCCGGTGGTTCGAAGCTCACCCATGAACTCGGCGGCTTGCTGTTCCTGGGCCAAAGCGAATATGAAGCGGGCGTCATGGCCGGTGAACGCATCAGGAATCTTGGGATCTCCAAGGCGGTGTGCGCGAACCATGAGGTTGGCAACGTCAGCCTTGATGACCGTTGTGCCGGATTTGCCAAGGGGCTTCGTGTCGACGTGCCGGTGCTCAACGGCGTGATGGACCCCACCGAAATGAAGAACCGCATCATTGCCTATCTCAAGACCAATCCCGATACGCAGTTCGTGTTGACCGTTGGCATTGGCGGTGCGGAGCCGGGCCTGATGGCTCTTGACGAACTGGGCCTCACCGGCAAGGTGAAGATCGGCACCTTCGATCTTTCGCCAACCATCCTGCAGGCAACGGCCGATGGCAAAATGGAGTGGGGCATCGATGCCCAGCAATATGCCATGGGCTATATTCCCGTCGTCATGTTTGACCTGTTGAAGAAGTACAAGATTGCGCCGATTGCGGACTATCCTACCGGACCTGGTTTTGTGACCAAGGAAACCGCTGCTTCGGTGATCGATCTTGCCAAGCAGGGCAAACGCTAACGCCTTCGTGGCGGCAGACTCGAGTCTGTAGCCACGGCAACACATTAGCGGGGGAAAGGCATGAGCCTTGGAGTAACAGACGAACGGGTCCGGAAGACTTCGCTGCTCGGCAGGCTGTTGAGCCGCCCTGAACTTGGCGCGATTGCCGGAACCATTCTGGTCTTTGTTTTCTTTGGCATCACCGCTGGCAGCAGCGGCCTGTTCAGCGCCAAGGGCATTGTCAATTTTCTTGAAGTCTCGGCCCAGCTTGGCATTCTCGCCACCGCCGTCTCGCTTCTCATGATTTCCGGTGAATTCGATCTCTCCGTGGGCTCGATGATCGGCTTTGCCGGGGTTATCATTGCCATTCCCCCCATCATGTGGGGCTGGCCCGTCTGGGCCTCCGTGCTGCTGGCCTTTGCCAGTTGCGCCGCCGTTGGCTATTTCAACGGCCAGATGGTAGTGCGGACCGGCCTGCCATCATTTATTGTCACCCTGGGCAGCCTGTTCATGTTGCGGGGGCTTACCCTGGGCGTCACGCGCGGCATTACCGGGCGCACCCAGGCCTCGGGCCTCCACGAATATTCCGACGGCGACTGGATTACTCCCATCTTCGCGGGCCAGTTGTTCAGGACGCCAGTCCAGTGGCTGTCCGACCTTGGCCTGATCGAGAAACGTGCTGACGGCCTGCCTGCCATCAGCGGCATTCCGGTATCGATTGTCTGGTGGATTGGCCTGACACTTCTCTGTACATGGATTTTGACCCGTACCCGTTTTGGCAACTGGATCTTTGCCTCTGGCGGCGAGCCCAATGCGGCCCGCAACATGGGTGTTCCCGTGGCGCGCACCAAGATATCGCTTTTTGTCTTCACCGCCGTCGCGGCCGCCCAGTTTGCGGCCATACAGGTTCTGGTGACCGGATCAGCCGACACACTGCGCGGCAACCAGAAGGAATTTGAAGCCATCATCGCCGTGGTGATTGGCGGCACCCTGCTGACCGGGGGCTATGGCTCGGCCATCGGCGCCATGTTTGGGGCGCTCATCTTCGGCGTGGTCCAGATGGGCATATTCTACACCGGCATCGACACCGACTGGTTCAAGCTGTTCATGGGGGCCACCATGGTGATCGCCGTGCTGTTCAACAGCTATGTGCGCACCCGCGCCATGAGGAGCCGCTGATGGAACAGCCACTCGTCGAACTCAAATCGGTCAGCAAGTATTTTGGCTCCGTCATCGCCCTCAAGGATGTGTCTTTCGAGCTGCGTCCCGGCGAAGTGCATTGCCTGCTTGGCGACAATGGGGCCGGCAAGTCAACCCTCATCAAGGTTCTGGCCGGAGCCCATATTCCCGATGAAGGGCAAATTCTGGTGGGCGGCACCGCGACAAGGTTCAGTTCTCCCAAGGACACGCTCGATAAGGGCATTGCCACCGTCTATCAGGATCTGGCACTCGTGCCGCTGATGAGCGTGGCGCGTAATTTCTTTTTGGGCCGCGAACCCCAGAAGATGATCGGCCCCCTGAAACAGTTCGATGTCGAGTTTGCCAACCGCACCGCCTTTCAGCAGATGGCGGACATGGGCATTCAGCTGCGCGATCCTGAACAGCCCGTGGGCACCCTCTCAGGTGGCGAACGGCAATGCCTGGCCATCGCCCGCGCCATCTATTTCGGCGCCAAGGTTCTGATCCTTGACGAACCGACGTCGGCACTTGGCGTGCACCAGGCTTCGGTGGTGCTGAAATTGATCGTGCAGTCCAAGGCGCGCGGCATCGGTGTTATTTTCATCTCGCACAATGTGCATCATGCCTATGTGGTGGGTGACCGCTTCACGCTGCTGAAGCGGGGCAAGAGCGTTGGCACCTATGGCAAGGATGAAATCAGCCGTGACCAGCTCCTGAACCTGATGGCCGGAGGCAAGGAACTGGTCGATCTCGAACAGGAAGTGGCCAAGCTCAACAACAGGAAAAATTCGTGATAGACCGCATCGGCGTCGGCTTGATTGGCACGGGCTTCATGGGCAAGTGCCATGCCATGGCCTATGGCGCGGTGAAAGCCGTGTTCGGCGATGTGCCGTACGTGGACCGCATTGTGCTCTGCGATGTTGACGCAGCCAATGCCAAACAGCGGGCCTGCGAATACGGCTTCGCCCGCAGCACAACAGACTGGCGGGATCTTCTGAAAGACCCCGCCGTCCACCTCATCTCCGTCACATCGCCCAATGGCATGCACCGGGAAATGGCGGTTGCCGCTCTCGAAGCCGGCAAGCATGTCTGGTGCGAAAAGCCCATGGCCCTGACGCTGGCCGATGCCGGGGCGATGACGGCGTCAGCCAAAGCGGCCGGAAAGGTGACCGCACTTGGCTATGCCTATCTGCGCAACCCGGCA
This sequence comes from Aestuariivirga sp., assembly GCA_049691635.1. Classification (GTDB taxonomy): domain Bacteria; phylum Pseudomonadota; class Alphaproteobacteria; order Rhizobiales; family Aestuariivirgaceae; genus Aestuariivirga. Next base: position 12,044 of record JBAVOA010000646.1, read on the forward strand.
CTCCAGCACGCCAGGCAGCTGATCGAAAGCGGCGCCATCGGCGAGGTCTTTGATTTTCGCGGCAGCGTCGATGAAGACTATATGGCTGATCCATCCCTGCCATGGTCATGGCGCTTGACCCGCAAGGAAGCGGGGCTTGGCACACTCGGCGATCTCACCTGCCATCTGGTGTCGCTGGCCCATGAACTCGTGGGCGAGATCGGCAGCCTCTGTGCCATGGCCGATGTGGTGCATGCGAAGCGGCCCCTTGGCAATGACAAAGGAAAAATGGCGGCGGTCGAAAACGATGACATCGCCCATGCCGTCGTGCGCTTCCGCAATGGCGCACGCGGCGTGTTGAGTTCAAGCCGCGTGGCCCATGGCCGCAAGAACGGCCTCCGGATCGAAGTGCATGGCTCCAGGGGCATGCTGTGGCTCGACAATGAACGCATGAATGAACTCAATCTCTATGTGGCCGAAGGCGACCAGGCCCAGCGCGGCTTCCGTCGCATCCTGTCCTCGCCCGCCCATCCGGCCTATGCGAAATTTTGTCCGGCACCCGGACACGGCCTTGGCTTCAATGAACTGAAAGTGATTGAACTCAGCGAAATCATGAACGCGATTGAGGGGAAGCCGGCAAAATTGATCGACTTCGTCAGGGGCCTTCGCATCGAGAAAACCATCCATGCCTTTGCTGAATCCTCGGCAAAGCAGGCTTGGGTCGCGCTGGACTGAAGGCGCGCCGTTATTCCAGAACCACCCGTGGGAAGTAAAATGAGACAACCCAATTTGGCATGTCGACGATTTCGCTGATCCGCAAATCCCCGCAGACCGAACACAGCATATAGGCATCAACCGCATTCATGTTGTAGCGCTTGGAGAGAAGGTCGATCATGCCCGACACGGCAGCCCGTGCCCCTTCCATGAGATCAGGGCCGATACCGGTTGTCACTTCATAGCCTTTGACATCCAGATGGCGGCTGACCGGACCTGGCGTCGTAAAACGCGGAAACGCCAGATTGGCAGCCTTCACCAGTTCAAACTTGGCGGCAATCGTGCAGGGGCTTTCAATCGCCGTGCCGCAGACCTCGCCGTCGCCCTGCGCCGCATGGGTATCGCCCACACTGAACAACCCGCCTTTGACTTCGACGGGCAGGTAAAGCACGATTCCAGCCGCGATATCGCGGATATCCAGATTGCCGCCCATGCGCCGCGGCGGCACCACCGAATGCAGGCCGTTCTCAGCCGGGGCCAGGCCAATGGTTCCGCAAAAGGGCTTCAGGGGAACCCGGCCACCGGGGCCATAGAGGGCCGGGGCCAGCGAGGCCGCGTCATATTTCCAGATATGCAGGGCAGGGTCCTTGAACTGGTCGGCCAACAGGCCAAAGCCCGGAATGTTGGCCGTCCAGCCCCAGCCCGAGGGGCCAAATTCCAGAAGCGTGACCTTGATGGCGTCACCCGGTTCTGCACCATCCACATAGACAGGCCCAGCAACCGGGTTGACCTTGCCGAAATCAAGCGTGCCGAGATCGGCCACCGTTGACGCGGCGGTGATCTGCCCGCCAGAAGAATCCGGCGGATTGAAGCTTATCGTTTCGCCGGGAGTAATTCTGACAGCGGGCGCATTGGCATTGTTCCAGCCATAATGGCATGTGTGATCATGGATGGTATGAGTGCATTTCATGGCCCGATGATCATCCGAACATGGCTGCGCTGTCAATTGCCGCAAGGCCATTGCATGTGTGGAAAAGGCAATATAGCGTGATGGGCTTGCGCAAGCGGCATGGGGAGTTTTCGTGACGAAAATCAAGTCTGTTGAAGGGCGTGCCAAGTTTGGAAAATATGAAACCTGGTACCGCGTGTCCGGGGAACTGTCTTCAAAGAAACCACCCGTCTTTATTCTCCACGGTGGCCCCGGCGCCGGCCATAACTATGTCGACGCCTACAAGCTGCTGAGCCTGCAGGGCCGCGCCGTGATCCATTATGACCAGGTGGGCTGTGGCAATTCCACCCTGCTGCCGGACAAGGGCGTTGATTTCTGGACCGTGCAGCTTTTCATCGATGAATTGAACAATCTGGTGGATCACCTTGGCCAGCGCGCCAGGTTCCACGTGCTGGGCCAGAGCTGGGGCGGCATGCTGGGTGCGGAATATGGCACCACCCAGCCAAAGGGCCTGAAGTCCTTGACCATCGCCAATTCTCCGGCCTCCATGGCCCTGTGGATGAGCGAAGCCGCGCGCATGCGCAAGCTCATGCCGCAGCACATCCAGGATGCGCTGAACCGCCACGAGGCGGCGGGCACCACGAACGATCCGGAATACCAGGCGGCCACCATGTGGGTTTACGAGCAGCACGTGTGCCGCGTTGTGCCCTTTCCGCCGGAAGTGACCGAAACCTTCGAACAGGTGGCGCGCAACCCCACCGTTTATAACGTGATGAACGGCCCCAACGAGTTTTTCATCGTGGGATCGCTCAAGACCTGGAGCGTGATTGACCGCCTGCACAGGATCAATGTGCCGACGTTTATCATTTCTGGACGCCATGATGAGGCAACGCCCGCCTGCGTTCAGCCTTTCAAAGACAATATAAAAGGCGCCACATGGGAAATCTTCGAACAGTCGAGCCATATGCCGCATGTCGAAGAGCAGCATAAATGCATGAAGCTTGTCGGGGCTTTTCTCGACGCAAATGACTAGGGAGAGAAAAATGAAAAAATGGTTATTGGCAAGTGCGGCTGCCGCACTGTTCACGCTGGGGGCAATTGCCCCGGCTTCGGCTGAATACATGAAAGAGCATCGCGGCGGCACCTTGCGCATCGTGGCGCGCGCTGCGGCAGGCACGGTTGACCCGCACATCAATTACACCTTGCAGTACTGGCAGATATTCCAGTCGCTTTATGATGTCCTT
>JBAVOA010000647.1:0-3714 GCA_049691635.1 Aestuariivirga sp.
GGGGAAACACCGATCCCTTGCGTGAAGTGCAACCAAACCGTTAAATTTGCTGATCTGCTGCAGTGGGCGCGAGACCTGGACGCGTTGGCCCTGGTGACCGGCCACTACATTGAGAGCCGGGCCAGGAACGATGGTTCGGGGCACCGGGATCTTTTCACCCCGGCGGACATGGCGCGGGACCAGAGCTATTTCCTGTTTGCCACCACACAGGACCAGGTGGATTTTCTGCGCTTTCCGCTCGGCGCATTGCCCAAGGCAGAAACGCGGCGCATCGCTACAGAACTCGGATTGGTTGTTGCCGACAAGCCGGACAGCCAGGATATTTGCTTCGTGCCACAGGGGCGTTACGCCGATGTGATTTTGCGCCTGCGGCCTGATGCGGCGGAACCGGGTGATATTATTCACCTGGATGGCCGGATGCTGGGGCGCCATGAGGGCATCATTCACTACACGATTGGCCAGCGTCGCGGGCTTGGCATTTCAGATGTGGAGCCGCTTTATGTCGTGAGGGTCGATGCAGCGCGGAAGCAGGTGATTGTTGGCCCAAGAGAAGCGCTGAAACAGAATGATATTCTATTGGCCAATCTCAACTGGCTGGGACAGAAGGACCTGGGTGAAAAAGCCCAACCGGTTTTTGCAAAGATCAGGTCAACCCGCCCGCCGGTTGAAGCGGCCTTGCGCAATGGCCCCGAAGGTTCCATCGTCACAATCCTCGAAGGCGAGTACGGTGTGTCGCCGGGGCAGGCCTGCGTGCTCTATGACGGGCAGGGGGCAGGCGCCCGCGTTCTGGGCGGGGGCTTCATCGCTTCTGCTGCAAGTCAGGCCGCGTGATCAGATGACAGCGCACGGTAACTCTTCCACCAAGAATAGCCGCCCTTCAAGATTATTTTTTCTGAAACAGTATCTGCGTAATCCCTTTGGGACTGGCGGAGTTACACCCAGCGGGCGCCAGCTGGCGGAGTTGATGGTTGCGAAAATTGATCCGCAGCCTTCAGAAGTGATTATCGAACTGGGACCGGGTACCGGTGTCTTCACCCGCGAACTTCTTGCCAAGGGCGTTGCCCCCGACGATCTCATCCTGGTTGAGTTCAACAGGGAATTTGTCCGGTTCCTCCGGGGTGAATTTCCGGCGGTCCGCATTGTCCAAGGTGCAGCGCAGGATTTGCCGCGGCTTCTGGCAGAGTTGGGGCAGGGGAAGGTCAAGAAAATCCTTTCCGGCATCCCCTTGCGCAGCATGAAACTCACCGACCGCGCAAGAATAACCAGCGCCGTGGCCACTATGCTTGAACCTGGCGGCATGCTGGTTCAGTTCAGCTATTTCAAGATCCCGCCCTTGCCGAAAACCGTGGCGGCGGAAGCGGGACTGATTGGAAAATGTGTCGGTTCTGCGAAGAATAATGTGCCGCCCGCATTGGTATGGCAGTATATAAAATCCGCATAGGTTGCTTGCTCTGAGCATAGGGCGTCCGTATAGTTTGTGGTTGAGGGGAGAAGCGGTCTCGTGGCAAAAAAGCTTATTAAGCCAAACATTGATCTGGAAGTGAAGAAAGGCATTGCCTGGGCAGTACATGCTTTCACAACCTGCGGGATCGTTGCCGGCTTCCTTGGCTTGGTAGCCGTGTTGAAGGGCGATGCCGTGACTGCCTTCATGTGGCTTGGTCTTGCGCTTTTTGTTGATGGCATTGATGGCTCGCTGGCCCGCAAGGCGAGGGTCCATGAATACACGCCAAACTTCGACGGCGCATCACTTGATTTCGTTATCGATTACTTCACCTATGTGGCTGTGCCAGCCATCATGGTCTACTGGTTCAACATGGTACCGTTGGACTGGATTTTCGCTGGCAGCACCTGGAGTCTCATTGCGGCCGCCACGATCATGGCCGTATCGTGCTACACCTTCGCAAATGTCGGCATGAAATCCGAAGATTATTATTTTGTGGGTTTTCCCGCGATCTGGAATGTTGTGGTGCTTTATTTCTACGTGCTTGACACGGGCTGGCTGGTCAATGGCATCACCATCATTGTTCTTTCAATCCTCACTTTTGTTCCTATCAAGTTTGTGCATCCCCTGCGTGTGGCCCATTGGCGTAATGTCACCATTCCGATGACGGTGTTGTGGGCGGCGATGACGCTTTCTCTTGTGATCAGCAGCAAGGATAAGGGACCGACCGATGCAATCTACAAGATCGAACTCTGGATATGGATCGCGGCGTCGCTCTATTTTGCCTGGATTTCCCTGTGGCGGACCTTCGTCAAGGGTGATCCCGACCATGGCGCGGAAGTTCACTGACAAGGGATGCGGACTCTTGCGATCCCGGGAAGCCTGAGAGGCATCTCTTTTAATTCTGCGGCACTGCGGGCAACCGTCGCGCTGGCGACTGCTGGCGTGGAGATTTCGCTTTATTCGGGTTTGGCCGATTTGCCACATTTCAACCCGGACAGGGATGCGGAGCCGCTGCCAGACGCGGTCAAAGCGCTACGTGATGCTGTGGGGCGCAGCGACGGGTTGCTCCTGGCCGTGCCGGAATACGCCCACGGCATCCCTGGAACATTCAAAAACGCCCTGGACTGGTTGGTCAGCGGCGTGGAATTCCCCGGCAAGCCTGTTGCCCTGATCAATACCTCGCAGCGGGCGATACACGCGCAGGCGCAGTTGCGTGAAATTCTGGCCACCATGTCAGCGCGGCTGATTGATGGGGCCTGCCTAACGCTTCCGCTCATGGGACGCAATCTTGATGCGGCGGGAATCCTGGCCGATCCGGAATTGGCGGTCCCATTGCGGCAGGCCTTGGCCAGATTTACGGCTGAAATCAGGACCCTGAAAGCTGTTATGGATTGATAAACCGGGCCAGCGCCTCGCAACTTGACTTCTGATGCCATACCTTCCTATAAGCCGACGCAGATTTGGCGAGGTAGCTCAGTTGGTTAGAGCACGGGAATCATAATCCTGGGGTCGGGGGTTCAAGTCCCTCTCTCGCTACCATCCCTTTTCCCAATGTTGAATGCTAGCTTGGCCCAGGAATATGGCACCCGGGCTTTCTCTTGCTGGCGAGATATTCAGCGATGATCTGCCGGTAGCGAGTTGGTCCGAAACTCGGGAAGTGGCCGCCGTGAATGACTGACACGGGCAAATCCCGGAGACGCTCCATCGTCATCAGGTAGTCGCTACTGTTTGAATGATAGGCGTCGTCAATGAGCGGTCCGTCGTAGACGATGTCACCGGAGAGGAATATGCCGCTGGTTTTTTCGAACAGGCCGATGCCGCCGGGCGAGTGGCCCGGCGTATGAATGACTTCGAAATGCCTGTTGCCGAGATCGATGATATCGCCGTGGGCGAGCAGGCGCTGGGCCGGAGCAGGTCTTACGTGATAGCGGGAGGCGTCCCAGCCTTGCGGCAGTTGGTCGAACATGTCGTCGGTGGCATAGCGGTCTGCGACCGTCCATTCATTGCGAGGATCCGCGAGAATGACGGCCTCTGTTTCATGCACGCAGCGGTGCTGAAACTCGTGGTGGCAGCCGATGTGATCAAAATGGGTGTGGCTCGCCACGCAAACGAGCGAGCGTTCGCTGACCAGTTTTACGTGTTGGCGCAGACTGAAGTGGCCGAGGCCTGTGTCGAAGAGAAGGTCGCGGTCACGCCCGCGGACATGCCAGATGTTGCAGCGGTAGAAGGGCTTGATCCAGGGTTCGTGGATTAGGGTCACATCATCGCTC
>JBAVOA010000648.1:0-2000 GCA_049691635.1 Aestuariivirga sp.
GCCCCGGACGGCAACACGGCATCACAACGGCGCGCTCGACGAAGTGCCCTTGGACGAAATCAAACCTGGCGACTTGCTCCTGATTCGGCAAGGCGACGTGGCGCCGGTGGACGGCACTGTCGATAGCGACCGCGCCATGCTGGACCAATCTGCGCTGACGGGCGAGTCTATGCCCGCGCGACTGGACCGGGGGCAGGACGTGATGAGCGGCTCTACCAATGCGGGCGATGCATTCGATCTTAAGGTCACCCGTCACGCGTCCGAGAGCACCTATGCGGGGATCGTCCGTCTTGTCGAAGCGGCACAACAGTCGAAAGCCCCGATGGCTCGATTGGCTGACCGCTATTCGCTGCTTTTCCTTGCCGTCACGGTAGCACTGGCAACAGCGGCGTGGTGGTACACCGGCGATCCGATCCGCGCGGTGGCCGTTCTGGTGGTTGCAACACCTTGCCCTTTGATCCTTGCGGTTCCGGTGGCGTTCGTAGCCGGACTGTCGCGTGCAGCGCATTTTGGGGTGCTAATCAAGGGCGCTAAGCCGCTGGAGTCATTGGCACGGATCAGGACGCTGATCCTTGACAAGACCGGCACGCTGACTGACGGACGCCCGCAGATTGTTTCGATAGATACTCACAGCGACATGTCCGAGGGCGAAATCCTGTACTTCGCGGCTGCTTTGGACCAAGCATCGAAACACCCGATTGCTCAGGCGATCGTCGCGGCGGCCCATGCGCGCGGCACCACTCTTGCAATCCCCGAAAACGTGGTCGAGACACCCGGAGAAGGTGTTGCGGGGACAATTGATGGCCGAAAAGTCGTCGTGGGTGGCGCCGACTTCGTTACAGCGCAGATCGGCGTGGCGGGACTGGAGAGCCAAATCCGCAACGCGGGGTCGGTACTCGTAGCACTGGCAGTCGACGGAAAGCTCAATGGCCATCTTGTGATGGCGGATGCGCTTCGGTCTGGTACATCTGAGCTTCTTTTGGGGCTGCGCCGGTTGGGGATCGGCCGCATCGTACTAGCAACTGGCGACCGCCGCGCTGTGGCCGAAGCCGTAACTGAGGGGTTGGGGCTCGACTCCGTTCGGGCCGATCTGACCCCGGACCAGAAGGTGTTGCTGGTCCTGACCGAGCGCAAGAATGGCCCGGTCATGATGGTGGGTGACGGCGTCAACGATGCACCGGCCCTTGCCGCCGCCGACGTCGGAGTTGCCATGGGCGCGCGCGGCGCTGCTGCCTCTGCAGAGGCGGCGGATGTCGTGCTTCTGGTCGATCACCTGGATCGTCTGTTGCCGGGGATCGAAGTGGCTCAACGTTCTCGCCGGATCGCCCTGGAGAGTGTCGTGGCCGGGATCGGATTTTCGGTTGCTGGGATGATAGCCGCGGCTTTGGGGTATGTGACGCCCGTGCAGGGCGCCCTGCTGCAGGAACTGATTGACGTGGCTGTCGTCCTAAACGCACTGCGGGCTTTGCGCATCGTCCCCAGACAAACTAGGCAGGTCACTTCCGATCCTGCCGATGTAACATAGGGTGGTCCACTCCGACTCAAATCCAGTGCCGAACAGCTCATATGTATTTTCTACATAGGGCGAATAGATTAGAATAAATTTTGAATATCATAAATATACTGATGACCCAATACTACCAACTGTTCAGGTCACATTGATGCGGATCAATGCGTCGTTGTCACAAACGGTCATGATAACCTGAATTAATATTCCTTCAGTGAGGGCAGTATACGATGCTGAAAAATTTCTTGCCTACATTTACCGCATTGTTGATTTCCCTGCTGGTGATTGATAGCAACAATGTTGCTGGTCAGACGAATAATACGCAAATAGAGACGCAACTCGAAGGACTTCGGGCGACACTAGCGCACTCGTTTAGCGCTGAGGGTTCGACTGTAGAAGTTGTTCTCGTAGAACATATTTTGACGATATTGCGGCTCAACAGTTACTTGAATGACGGCAGTCATGTAGACCGCAATAATGAAGCGGTTAGTAT
>JBAVOA010000649.1:0-2325 GCA_049691635.1 Aestuariivirga sp.
ACAATAAGCGACGCGATGCGTTCGCGGGCACTGCGGCGGCCAAGGCTGGTCATATGTTCGTGAGCCCTCATCTCGCTGTCGGAGACCCGCTCCACGACCTGCATAGCCAAGGTGGGGCATGTCGCCAGCAAACGGCGGAATTGCCCGTGGGGCAGGGACGCAACGGTGCATTCGGTGACCGTTTCAACCCCATATGAATAGGTGCTGCCCGAGCCAAATCCGAGCAACGAGCCGGCGAAGACAAAATCGAGAATTTGCCGTTTTCCATCCGCCAGTGTCTGATAGCGGAAAGCCCAGCCGGAAAGCAGAACCGAGACCGTTTCACGGTCCTGGCCCTGGCCGAACAGGGAGCAATTTCTGTCAACTTCCCTCGTGATCCAGCGGACATTTTCCAGCCGTGCTCTTTCCCCGCTATCAAGTTGGGCAAGGTTGGACACGCCCATGAGGTGCTTAATGGTCAGCGAGACAGATCTGTTGAGATCGGGTGATTTCGAGTTGCAGTCTGCAAGATGGATCATCGCCTGGTTTCCTTTTTGCCCTAACTGAAAGTCGGGATTTGGGCCGTCAAAGCGAGGAAACGCCACATCACGTTGCAAATATAGATGGGAATAGTACTTAGGTAATTCTACTCAAGGCTTCTGATGCCCATAACAGCCTGCTATTGGTCAAATTGCCTCAGCTATGGGTGAGAAGCGCTTCAGCAACGCGGCGGAAATGGGTCATCAGAAATTGATGCGTTTCGCTGTCTGCTTCGACAGCCCGAAGTGCTTTATCCATGCAGATGAGCCATGAATCCCGCTCGACTGGCCCAATGCTGAGATGCGCATGCATCAGCCGGACATTTGAGTGGCGGTGGCGCTCCATATAGAGTTGCGGGCCGCCGAGAAAACCCGACAGAAATTCGAACTGCGCCTCGCGGGCATGGGCAAGCCCGTGTCCCTGATTGTGCATGGCCACGAGCGGAACGCCCGCCGCATCGCTTTCGACGATGTCATAAAAGGCCTTGACAAGCTTTTCGACACCCACCTCACCACCAATCATTTGATAGGGCGATTTACGGATCGGTGCCGCTCTATCTGGCAACTGTCACCGTGCAATGGGCCTTGCCCGCAATATCGGCAGCTACAGAACCGAGTGCCAAGCGCGACAGCCCGCGCTTGTCTCCGGTGCCTGTGACAATATGATCGAACCCATTTTGTTCGGCAAAATGAACAACCGCAGTTGATATCTCGCGTCCCTTAAGTTCTGTTTCAGTAGTAACTTTTGCTCCGTGCTGCTTGGCCACAGCCGCGCCACCGTCAAGGATCTTCTTGATAACCGCATCGTCGTGCAGATAAATTGGCGGGCCGCGGAGTCCGCCCATGAGGACGTTGACAGTACAGAGTGTAAGCGCAGCGCCTGTCTTGGCAGAGAGTTCCGCAGCTTGGATGATAGCAGCTTTCGCATGGTCAGTGTCATCAATCGCACATAGAATTTTCTTTGTCATGTTGAGAGCCTTTGGAATCTAGAATCAACTGTGTACAATAGTTAATGAAACTATCGTGGCATTGATTCAGATCAATGAAGATCTGTCGGCGGTCGGACAGAAGATGCACGACTAAACTTAAGAGCGGGGCATATATGAGTGGCTATGGGGTATTGGTAAAGCTTGTCCTTTTGGGAGCAATCGCGCTTGGAGCGCTGCTGCTGGCAGCCAAGGGACATGATACCGGTTACATTTTTCATGCCTATCTGGTCGCGGTTATAGCGACAAGTTTCTTCATATATTTTGCAAAAAACTTCTCATATGTATCGGCGGGTCCGGCGCTGGATACTGAAAGCCAATATCTTGATACAGTCGTCAAGGCTGGGGTAATCGCCACCGTTTTCTGGGGTGTTGCAGGATTTCTCCTGGGGGTCATCGTCGCGTCCGAGCTTGCTTGGCCGATCCTAAATCTGGATTTGCCATGGACCACATTTGGCCGGCTTCGGCCGCTGCATACTTCTGCGGTCGTATTTGCATTTGGCGGCAATGCCTTGATCGCTACCAGCTTCTATGTCGTGCAACGCACCTGCCGGGCCCGGCTGGCCTTTGGCAATCTCGCCTGGTTTGTATTCTGGGGCTACCAGATATTCATCGTTCTGGCGGCTACAGGTTATCTTCTTGGCGTCACCGAATCACGCGAGTATGCCGAACCGGAATGGTACGTCGACATATGGTTAACCCTTGTCTGGGTCGCCTATTTTCTGGTTTTCTTCGGCACGATTCTCAAGCGCCGGGAACCGCACATCTATGTCGCGAACTGGTTCTACCTTTCGTTCATCATAACAATCGCGATGCTGCAC
>JBAVOA010000650.1:0-3166 GCA_049691635.1 Aestuariivirga sp.
CCGGTGATCGGAAAATTCTCAACCGCCCGGGCCGTGTGGATGCCATAGTCGGCCGCTGCCGGGATATTCATTTCACCGAGGGAATCTTTTTCGATCCGGAAAGAGGACATGATGTGAAGCCTTCTAAGTCAGCGAAACCATCCATAGGCCTTGCGTAATATTTAAGCAAAGTTGACAATGCCCAAGGTTTGAAGGACTTTTCCGTGATGCTTGAATTAAGACCAGATGGCCGCCAGTCGGAAACCGCGCTTGCGGTTCAGCGCGGTGTAGGCCGGCTGATGCGCAGTCTCGGCTTTGCAATTCTCAATGAATTCACCCTTGCAACGGGACGCCGCGCCGATGTGATCGCCCTGGGTGACAGCGGAGCAATTTGGATAATCGAAATAAAATCCTCACTCGAGGATTTTCGTGTTGACCAGAAATGGCCTGAGTACCGTGATTTCTGTGACCAGTTTTTCTTTGCCATTCCGCAAACCCTTGAACCCGAAATTATTCCCTCTCAGGCGGGCCTGATAGTTGCTGATAATTGGGGCGCGGAAATTCTGCGTCAACCCGCTGAAACGTCCCTTCATGCCTCAAGGCGCAAGGCGCTTACGTTGGCCTTCGCGCGTGTTTCCAGCCAGCGGCTGCACAGTCTCTACGATCCATAGCGCGCTTCCCGGCGAAATATATTCATTTCGCCGAAAAGGAATCGCGCCAAGTTAATATACTTTATTTGGGCGCGCGCTTTGCCAGGATGCGCTGCAGGGTGCGGCGATGCATGTTGAGGCGCCGCGCGGTTTCCGAAACATTGCGGCTGCACAGTTCATAAACCCGCTGAATATGCTCCCAGCGCACCCGGTCGGCGGACATGGGGTTCTCGGGCAGCGCCGTGCGGTTGTCCTTGTCGGAAGTCAGCGCGCCGTAAACCGCATCGGCATCTGCGGGCTTTGCCAGATAGTCAATCGCTCCGAGTTTCACCGCCGTCACCGCCGTGGCGATATTGCCGTAGCCCGTGAGCACGACGACCCGGGCATCCGGCCGGCTCGCATGCAGGGCTTCGATCACGTCAAGCCCGTTGCCATCGGCCAGGCGCAAATCGACAACCGCATAGCCGGGTGCCGATTTCTTGACGTGTTGAATGCCTTCCGCCACGGACTCGGCCATGCGCACCTCAAAGCCCCGGGTTTCCATGGCGCGCGCCAGCCGGGTCAAAAACGGCTTGTCGTCGTCAACGAGCAACAGGGTCTTGTCGGCTGGAGGGTTGATATCAGTCATTCTCTGCAAACCATAGTGGCTCTCTTATTGACACTCTCATACGAGTCAAGTGGCCCTTCGGACCGGTTACCTATTGCCCAAATCGACAGCACCCCGCGGCCAGCTCAACTGGATGATGGCACCGTGCTCGGGAACCGGCCGGTTGGCCAGCGAAACCGTGGCCCCTGAACGCTCCAGCAAGGTCTTGGCGATGAAAAACCCGAGCCCCATGCCTTCATGGCGTCCCCTTTCCCCTTCGTCATCCACGCCATATCCCGGACGCGTGGTCACGAAGGGGTCGCCGAGACGGTCGAAAATGGCCTGGTCAAAACCGGGTCCATCATCCGAAATGCGGAGGGATATTTTGCCAGCCGACCACTGGCCCACGATGCTCACCTTCTTCTCGGCAAAATCGACGGCATTCTCAAGAAGGTTGGCCAGACCATAGGCAATGGCGGGATTTCTCCGGAAAACCGGCTCCGGCGTCTGGGCCGCACTTCCATCGCCGGCCATGGTTATGTCTATGGTGACGTCAGGTCCGCGGATGGGCGCCACGAGATCCTCAACCATGACCGACAGCTTCACCCGCGTATACATGTCGTCGGCCTGGGCTTCCCGGTTGGCAAGCCGTGACAGGATCTCCCGGCACCGCCCGGTCTGGCTGATCAGCAGGTCAATATCCTCCGTGTGGGGACCGGTCTGGGGCAATTCCCGTTTCAATTCCTTGGCCACCAGTGCAATGGTGGCCAGCGGCGTGCCAAGTTCATGGGCCGCCGCCGCCGCAAGTCCGTCGAGCGCCGACAGCCGCTGCTCCCGCGCCAGCACGAGTTCTGCAGCGGTGAGGGCCGAGGACATCTGCCGGGCCTCCTCGGCAATGCGCCGCGCATAGATGGAGGAAAAGACCACGCCGCAGATGATCGCCGCCCACATCCCGGCCACATAGGCCTTTGGCAGGATCAGCGGCGCGGCGGTAATCCACGGAAGCGGCAGATGGGAAATGGCCAGAAGGCTGGCGCACAGGAACGCAATCAGGCTGAGCACGAGTGTCCACTTCAGGGGCAGCGAAGTGGCGGAAACAGTTACCGGAACAAGAAACAGGAAAGCGAAGGGGTTTTCCAGTCCGCCCGTGAGGAACAGCAGCAGGGCGAGCTGGATGACATCATAGCCCAGAAGGAAACCGGCCTGTGATGGTGTGAGCCGCAGGCTTGAACGCCAGCGCAGGGTGAGAAAGATATTGAGCCAGGCACTGAGGGCAATGACCCCGAGGCAGGCCCCGAGCGGCAGGGGAAAATCCAGAATGAAATGGACGCCCAGAACCGCCAGCGACTGGCCAAGCACCGCCAGCCAGCGCAGGCGCACCAGGGTGCGGAGCCTGAGGAGTCCGGCTGAGCTGTTGAAGGTCTCTGGCCCCTCGAGGGAGGCCGCAAATATTGCCATGTCGGGCTCGCGCTAAGATTTACTCTTCATCGACATTAGGATAAAGCCACCCAAATGCCAAAACCGCATTATGCTCCCACGCGCTTTCAACTCGTTGTCGCACTTGTTGCCCTGTTGGCGGCGCTCTCCATTGCAGGCGCTGCCTATTATTTGGCCTTCCTTCCCCGGGGACAGGTCAGCAGCGGCTCGGCCCTGATTGGCGGGCCGTTCTCGCTCACCGATCAGTCGGGGCGAAAGGTTACGGAGAAGGATTTTCTCGGCAAATACATGCTCGTCTTTTTTGGCTATACCTATTGCCCCGACGTCTGCCCGACCGAGCTGCAGGTGATGTCAGCCGCCCTCGACAGTTTGGGAGCCAAGGCCGATGACATTCAGCCTGTCTTCATAACGGTCGATCCGCAGCGCGACACCCCCGAGGTGATGAAGCAGTATGTTGCGAATTTTCACCCGCGCCTGCTGGGCCTTACCGGGTCCCCGGAGGAGATTGCCCAGG
>JBAVOA010000651.1:0-2010 GCA_049691635.1 Aestuariivirga sp.
GCGGCGCTGGCAGCACTTGCGAGGGCCGCCTGCAGGGTTGTGGGGGTGACCGGGCAAGCCCCGTCGCCCAGGTGATAGCCCGCCTGCCCCACCACGGATTCAGGATAGCTCACGGGCGTGAGAGTCGGCCTTCCCATGGCGTAGATGTTGGGGAGCGGAATTTCGCTGGCATCGGGAATGTGGCGCCAGCGTTCCAGCAGGGTTTCAAGAAAAGTGAGATAGCGCCGGTCATGGATCAGTTCCACGGTCTCCATGGTTATGGCGGGAGGCGCCACGACCTTGGACCCAATCTGCTTCACGCCCTGCAGCAGCATGTCAATGCGTTCCGGCGTTTCCGGAATGGGCTGGGGTTTTCCCGACACGATGAATGTGCGCGGCGCATGGAGGCGTTGCGTTTCGTCGAAAACAGTGATCATTGGTTTGCGGCTTCTCCTTCGTCTCTGCTAGTACCGCATGAAGCCGCTCAACTTTGCAAGATGGAATTCAAACATGTCAGCCCTGCCCGCCAATATCCATGCCACCGGTGCTTTGCCCAAGGTCGTCTGGGCCAAGGGCAGCTATCTTCACGATGTCGACGGCAAGGAATACATCGACGGCTCGGGCGGGCCTGCCGTCTATTGCATCGGGCATTCCAACACGGAAGTGAATGACGCCATCAAGGCGCAACTCGACCGGATTGCCCATGGCTACCGCTATAATTTCACCACCGACGCTCTTGAGGAACTAACCGAAATCATCCGTGATCTTTGCGGCGGCGCGATGAAACACATGATCTACGTCTCGGGCGGTTCGGAAGCGGTGGAAAGCTGCCTGAAGCTGGCGCTGCAATATCATGCGGCGCGGGGCGAGATGAGCCGCCGCCGTTTCATTGCGCGCGAACGGAGCTGGCATGGCAATACACTCGGTGCCTTGTCGGTGTCCGGTTTCCTGGAACGGAAGGCTGCCTTTGAAGGATCGCTTCTGGATGTTTCGCACCTGTCGCCGGCCAATACATACAGGCCGATCGGTGCTGATGTGGCCGAGGCCTGCGCCCAGGAACTTGAAGATGAAATCCTGCGGGTCGGGCCCAACAAGATCGCGGCCTTCATTTTCGAGCCGGTCGTGGGCGCTGCGGGCGGCTGCGTTCCGGCCCCTGCAGGCTATGCCAGGCGGGTGCGCGAGATCTGCGACAAATATGGCGTGCTGATGATCGCCGATGAGGTAATGTGCGGTGCCGGGCGCTGCGGCACGTGGCGGGCGCTGGAAACGGATGGCGTGGAGCCGGATATCATGTCGGTGGCCAAGGGGCTTGCCGCGGGTTACCTGCCCTTGGGTGCGGCGATCTATACGAACCGGGTGGCCGAGCCCATCATGCGGGTGCATGGGGCGCCGATGACGGGGCACACGTTTACGGGCCATACGGCCTGTTGCGCGGCGGCAGTTGCGGTTCAGAAAATCGTGGCGCGCGAAGGCCTGGTGGCCAAGGTCAAGGCCAATGAGCCGAAGCTGAAGAAGATGATCACCGAAGCGCTTTCGGGGGTTGAGGCGGTGGGGGATATCCGTGGCCGCGGGCACTTCATTGCCACGGAACTTGTGGCCGACCGCAAGAGCAAGAAACCTTTTGATGGCTCTCTGAAGCTTTTCATGCATATCCGGCAGCAGGCGCTGGCCAATGGCCTGATCTGTTATCCCGTCGGCGGCAATGTCGATGGCATCAATGGCGATGTGGTGATCCTGGCGCCGCCCTATAATTCCACCGATGCGGAACTGACGGAGATGGTGGACAAGATGGCCACATCAATCAAGCAAGTTCTGGCCGCGAAGGGACTGGGCTGACCTCCTCCGTGTACTGAGTTTTATGACGAAGGAGGATCTTTCACGGCGTCGCCCTTTGATGCTGGAGGAAAGAAGATGGAGGGGATGCCCCGCCAGGACGTCAAGCCCGCACGTGCTTTGGGTGGTGTGTTTGGGTGGTTGGGCTGAAGCCTGGTTCAGGAACGCAGCGGTTTTACCTCGGTTTCATGCTTGCAG
>JBAVOA010000652.1:0-10280 GCA_049691635.1 Aestuariivirga sp.
GTAAAGAATGCAATGGCAATCCCTAAATTCATGGCAGCGGTGCAGTTGTCGGGTCATGGTGGCTATGAGAAGCAAGCTTACAGTGAAACAGTGGCAACGCCGGCGGCGGGTCCGAACGAAGTACTCATCCAGGTTCTGGCTGCCGGCATCAACAACACCGACATCAATACGCGCATTGGCTGGTACTCGCAGGAGCGATCCGCGAGCACGGCTGCAGCAAGCATTTCTGAAACCTCACCAACTGACGGCGGCTGGACCGGTGCAGGGCTGAAATTTCCAAGAATTCAAGGTGCAGACGTTTGTGGTGTGATCGTCAGCGTCGGAGAAGGTGTTTCCCGGAAACGGATAGGTGAGCGGGTTATCGTGCAGAGCTGTTTGCGTTCACTTTCCTTGGGTAGCTTCACGCCTTGGCTGGGCTCGGAACGGGACGGCGCATTCGCACAGTTTGTTACGGTCCCGTCGGCTGACTGTTATCATGTCCAATGTGATTTCACCGATGGCGAGCTCGCGGCCATTCCTTGTGCATTTGGCACGGCTGAAAACCTTATCAGCCGGCTCAGGCTTGCCGGGGGTGAAAGAGTTCTGATTACCGGTGCATCGGGAAATGTGGGGATTGCGGCCATTCAATTGGCAAAGCGAAGAGGTGCCGACGTTATCGCGATCGCGGCCGGTAACAAGTTTGCTGCCTTGAAGACTATTGGTGCCAAATCGTGCCTGGAGCGGGGCGTTCCTATGGTGGCCGCGCTTGGCGGCAGCAGCATCGATGCAGTGATTGATGTTGTGGGCGGACCGCAGTGGCCGGAATTGCTCGACGTTCTAAAGCCCCGAGGACGTTATGCGGTTTCTGGAGCCATTGCTGGACCAATCGTGCAAACGGACTTGCGCAAGGTGTATCTGAAGGACTTGACGCTGTACGGTTGCACCACACAAGATGCTAGCATCTTCCCAAACCTGATCGGCTATATCGAGCGCGGCGAAATAAGACCGCTTGTCGCCAAAAATTACCCGCTGCCTGATGTTGCAGCCGCCCAGGAGGAATTTCTCACAAAGAAGCATCTGGGAAAGATTGTGCTTATCCCGCCAAAGACCTGAATTTGCGTTCTTTTGCATACAAAGGGCGGTATTCGCCAAACTGATTGAAATGTGTAGGTTGTCACCCGTGGACTGATGGAGACACGATCATGTTGACGATTGACGAGGCACTTGAGGAGGCGATTGCCAGATTTGTGGCAAAGCGCCCCAGGACTGCCGCACTCCATGAGCGGGCGAAGGCGGTGATGCCAGGCGGTAATACGCGTACGGTTTTGTATTCAGCGCCATTTCCCATCCGAGCCGAGCGCGCCGAGGGGGCGACGATCTGGGATGTCGATGGGCATTCCTATCTGGATCTGGTGGGAGAATATTCGGCCGGCATTTATGGCCATTCCAATCCCCGGATTCACAAGGCGGTGAGCGAGGCGCTGGCGCAGGGATTGAACCTGGGTGCCCATCACACCCGCGAAGTTGTCTTTGCCGAGGCGGTCACCAAGCGGTTTGATCTTGATCTCGTGCGTTTTACCAATTCCGGCACGGAGGCCAACATGATGGCGCTGGCGGCGGCGCGGTGTTTTACCGGGCGGAAGAAAATCATGCCGATGGAAGGCGGTTATCATGGCGGTACGCTCTATTTCAGTCATGGCGCTTCGCCGGTCAATGCCCCGTTCGACTGTGTGCTGGCACGCTTCAATGACATCGAAAAGACCCGCGCGCTTATTGCCATGCATACGGATGATTTGGCCGCCGTTATCCTTGAACCCATGCTTGGCGGGGGAGGGTGCCTTCCGGCTACGCGGGAGTTTCTGGCGATGCTGCGCGAAGAAACCGCCAGGCGCGGAATTGTCCTGATTTTCGACGAGGTGATGTCGTCCCGGTTGCACCCCAAGGGGCTTTCCGCTCAGTATGGCATCCAGCCCGATCTGAAGACGCTTGGCAAATACATTGGCGGCGGCATGAGCTTCGGGGCCTTTGGCGGCAAGCGCGCCATCATGGAGCAGTTTGACCCATCGCTGCCCAATGCGCTGCCCCATGCGGGCACGTTCAACAACAATACGCTCACCATGACGGCCGGCCATGCGGGGCTGACCGAGATTTTCATGCCGGAGGCCTGTGTGGCGCTCAATGAACGAGGCGACACATTGCGGCGCGCAATAAATGATCTGTTCATGCGCTATCAAGCCGCAATGCAGGCCACAGGTGTGGGATCAATGCTGACCCTGCATCCACTTGGCGGAGCTATTGTCAAACCAGAAGATACGGAGAAGGCGGATATCCGCTTGAAAAGACTGCTTTATCTTGATCTCCTGGATCAGGGTATTTACATCGCCGAACGGGGCTTTATGGCGCTCTCCCTGGTTGTAGCGCCGCTTGATCTGCAGCGGCTTCTTGAGGCGCTGGAAAGTTTCATCAAGCGCTACCGCCATTTGCTGGTGGCTTCGGCCTAGTCGCCGGGCTAGTATGTATTGAACGTACATTCAATAGGAGGCATCCATGCTGAAATCGGCCAGCAACCGTTTCAACGCGCAAGACCTGTGGCAGAAGGACCATGACCACTTCCTTCATCCCTGGACGCATTTTGACAGCTTCAAGAAGGAAGGCTCGCTTCTCATCGTGGAAGGCGAAGGCACCCACATCACGGACGTGAACGGCAAGCGCTATCTCGACGGGCTTGGCGGCATGTGGTGCGTGAATGTGGGCTATGGCCGCAAGGAGATGGCTGAGGCCATGGCCGAGCAGGCGCTGCTGCTGCCCTATGCCAATGCTTTTGTTGACATGAGCAATGCTCCCGCGGCCGAGCTTGCCGCCAAGCTGGCGCAGCTGGCGCCGGGATCGCTCAATCATGTGGCATTTTCGACCTCGGGCTCCTGCTCGAATGACACCGCGATCAGGCTTGCCCATTTCTACCACGCGCGACGCGGCGAGCCCTCGCGAAAGCACATCATCTCGCGGCACAATTCCTACCATGGTTCGACCTATCTGACGATTTCCATTGGCAACCGCGACGGCGACCGGACACCTAACTTCCACTACCTCTCGGATTTTATTCACCATCTGTCAGCACCCTACCCCTACCGCCGGCCTGAGGGGATGACAGAAGATCAGTTCACGGATTATCTTGTCGAAGAGTTCAAAGCGAAAATCCTGGAGGTGGGCGCAACGAACATAGCGGCCTTTATTGCTGAGCCCATCCAAGGTTCAGGTGGTGTGGTTACACCACCCCCGGGCTACTTGAAGCGCATGTGGGAAGTAGCCAAGGAAAACGGCATTCTCTTCATCGCTGATGAAGTGGTGACCGCCTTCGGCCGACTAGGCCACTGGTTTGCCAGCTATGATGTTTTTGGCGTGCAGCCGGATATCATCGTCTCGGCCAAGGGGCTGACCTCGGGCTATCTGCCGCTGGGGGCCACGATTTTTTCCGATGAAGTCAATGAATCGATCAGCCAGCCGGGACCTGACGTGTGGTTCGCCCATGGCTTTACCTACTCAGGCCATCCCGTGTGCTGCGCTGTGGGCCTGAAGAATATCGAGATCATTGAGCGCGAAGGTCTGCTTGACCATGTAAAGGTGGTTGGGGACTATTTTGAGCAGCGCCTGAAGGACCTGGAAAATTTGCGCCTCGTCGGAAACGTGCGGGGCAAGCGCCTGATGATGTGCGTGGAGTATGTGGCGGACAAGGCGACCAAGGCGCACCTGCCGGATGAAATAAATATCTCGAAGCGCATATCGAACCTGTGCGAGTCGCGCGGTCTGCTGGTGCGCCCGATTGGCCATCTTGATGTGATGTCACCGCCGCTTACGCTCAGCATGAAAGAGGCGGACTTTCTCGTTGATACGTTGCGTGGCGCGATTGAAGAAGTGACGCACGACCTGGTTAAGGGCGGTCTGCTTCCGGCTGTTTCACGACCCATCCAGCACGGCGGAAATTGAAGCGTTAGCAGGAGAAGTGATAGATATCTTCCGGCCCATCTTTCTCATCAATCTGCGAGCCGATCTGGACCGCGCCAAGTTTTTGCGCCAGTGCCAATGAGGCGGCATTCGATGGCTGTATCGAGAGAATGACGCCCTCAAGTCCTTCGGTTTTGGCCCAGGCGATAAATCCGAGTATGGCTTCGTAGGCGATGCCCTGGCGTCGATAGTTTTCAAAAATCGTGTAGCCCATCTCCGTGGCGAGGTTTTCCTTGCCGTTGAGCTTGAATGTCATGGGTTTATGATGGCAGTTCATGCTGCCTACAATTTCGCCGGTTTCCTTTGAAGCGATGGCGCGGATCGACCAGGGTGCATAGGACGGATCCGCGAGCCACTGGTCGTAACGCAATTTATAGACCCACGAGTCGTCAAACCATTCCTCGGGCAGCTTTTCGCCGACAAGGGCCTGCGTGGGCTTGATATTTCCGGCCGCCGTGCTGGCCAGTCCGGCGAGCGGAACGAGCCTGAGGACGAGGCGATTGGTTTCGATGTGAATCACAGGGCAGCCCTCAAGTGACGGGCAAGGTTGCCTTTGGCTCCGGCTTCGACGCCTTCCAAACCCAACCAGCCGGCCATGAGAAGCAATTCGTTGCTCAAAGCTTCAGCCGTTTCCTTTGCATCGGCGTGGGGTTCAAGGTGGGTGGCGTTGGCGCGGAGGACGCCAGCCTGGCGATCGGCCTTCAGGCATACGCGGGCGGCAAAACGGTCGCCCAGGAGGAATGGCAGCACATAGTAGCCGTATTTGCGCTTCTCGGCGGGCGTGTAGATCTCAATGCGGTAACGGAAATTGAACAGCCGCTCGGCCCGGGCGCGCTCCCACACCAGGGGATCGAAGGGCGACACAAGAGCCGTGCCACCGGCTTTGCGCGGGACTTTGGCATCCTTGTGGATGTAGGCTTGGTGTTTCCAGTCCTGCACCTGAACCGGAATGAGCGTTCCGTCCTCGACCAGTTCTGCCAGTGCAATTTTGGTTTCCGCAACGGGCAGGCGGAAGTAGTCGCGGAGGTCAAACTCGGTGCCCACGCCAAGGGCGACGGCGGAAAGCGCCATGAGCTCGCGGAATGTTTCGGCTTCGGGCGGCGTAGGGCGCTGCAATACCTCGGCTGGAATTACATTTTCCGTGAGATCATAAATGCGTTCGAAGGAAGGGCGGGCGGCGGTGGTCACGAGACCCTGGTCGAAAAGGGTCTCCAGCGCCATCTTGCCCTTGCTCCAGCCCCACCAGCCGCCTGCACCCTTGCCGCTGTCGGGAAAATCACTCACCGCCGTTGGACCGTTGCGCCTGACGAAGTCGAGCACGCTTTTCACATAGTCGCGTTCATCCTGTGCAAAGCGATTCATCGAGCCGTAGGTGCCATTTCCATTCAGGGCACGATCCATGCGCCACCTCATGAGGGGATGCAGATCGAGAGGTACCAGGCTTGCCTCGTGGGACCAGCATTCAAACATGGTGCGCTTCTTGTTGCTGAAACTGCGGGCATCCAGCGTGGCATGGTCGTAATGACCTACCCTTGAAAACACGGGAAGATAGTGCGAGCGCACCAGAACGTTGACACTGTCTATCTGCAGCAAATTGAGCTGGTTGATAGTCTTGCTGATTTTAGTCCAGTTGGCCTTGCCTTCGCGGCTGGGAAAAGAGAAACCCTGGGCCGCCAGTGCGGCGCGGCGGGCTTCGGCGATGGAAAGGGAAGCTTTCATGCCAGCAGTTTTTCGAGCTTCAGATGGTAAGGTGTAAAGCCATGTTTCTGGTAGGCATGGAGTGCGCCCAGGTTCCCGGAAAGAACGCCGATACGGAGCACTGGCCTCGCCTTGGCCCGCGCAAGTCTCTCACATGCTCCCAGCAATGCCTTGCCAATTCCTTCTCCCCTGGCCGACTCTGTCACGACGAGATCGGCGACCAGGGCATATAGATAGGCGAAGTCGCCATCCGCCCCTTCTTCTTCGCAAGTGCATAGCACGGTGGCATAACCTAACAACCTTGCTTCATGCTCCGCGACGAGGATTATCCCCTCCTGCTTGGCGCACCACTTCTTCAATTCCTTAATATACCAGGGTCCAATTTCTTCCGGTGCTTTTGCCCATTGGTTTAATGGCGCCTCATGCTGCTGCAACTCGCGCACAAGCCCAACGACCTGCGCTTCATCGCTGTCCTGATATTCGCGGATGGTGAAGGGACGGGTTATGCGGCCTCGTCGTGCCAGACGGCAGCTTCGGGCACTGCGCCGCCCGCATCCAGCCTGGAACTGAATTTGAAAAGGGTGGAGCAATAGGGACAGACGATTTCGTCGCCAGACCCCATGTTGAGGAACACATGAGGATGATCGAACGGAGGTTTTGCGCCTACACACATGAATTGCTTCGCGCCGATTTCAATCACGGAAAGCCCCATGTCGTTCTGGAAATGGGGGGTGGATGTGGCTGCCATGGAATCCTCGAAATACCTTGTGAGGAGTGCCAAATAGCATATCTTGGCGGCCATGCACAAATTCAATTCGGACAGTGTGGAAATTGCCTTTGACGATGTGGGGCAGGGTGAACCCGTTTTGCTGATCCATGGCTTTGCCTCCAATGGCCGGGTCAATTGGGTTGATACAGGCTGGGTGAAGACTTTGGTTGACGCGGGTTTTCGTGTGATCACGATTGATAATCGCGGGCATGGGGAAAGCGAGAAGCTATACAATCCCGATCTCTATCCTGCACCCGAGATGGCGGAGGATTCGAGACGCCTGCTGGACTATCTGGGCATCGCCCGTGCCCATGTAATGGGCTACTCCATGGGCGCGCGGATTGCTGCATTCCTGACGATAAATCACCCGTCGCGGATAGGTGCGGCAATTTTCGGAGGGCTGGCTTCGCGGATGATTACGGGGGTAGGCGGCGGAGCGGAGATTGCCCGTGGTCTTGAGGCGTCATCGCTATTGGATGTAACAGACGTTACGGCCCGTGCATTCCGGATTTTTGCCGAGCAAACCCGGGGCGATTTGAAGGCACTCGCGGCCTGCATCAAATCATCACGGGTGAAGATCACGGAAGCCATGCTGGCGACGATCAAGGCACCGGTTCTGGTGATTGTGGGTGAAAAGGATGACATTGCGGGCGCACCAGGCCCCCTCGTGGCGGCTATTACCGGGGCTAAAGCCGTTATCCTGCCTAACCGAAACCACATGAACGCGGTGGGGGACAGGACCTACAAGGAAGTGGTTTTAACGTTTTTGACGGCTCATTTACTACACATTGACAATTAGCGGGGGCACTCCCCATCTGTAACATATTCTGCTATAAATGTGTTTGAGGAGTATTTCAATGCGCCAATCCAGCAAGCCGCAGGTTGTCCAGTCGATCGATCCCGTTTGGGACCGCATGCGCACAGAAGCGGAAGACATTGCCCGTAAGGAACCGGTGCTTGGTGGGTTTATTTTCTCAGCCGTTCTAAATCATAACACGTTTGAACGCGCCCTGGTGCACCGCCTTGCGCAACGCCTCGGAAATGTCGACCTGAGCGCCGAGCTCGTGGTGCAGGCCTTTGAAGATGCCATCGATGAAGAGCCGGAGATCGGCTTTGCGGCGCGCGCCGATATTCTCGCCACCTTTGAGCGGGATCCGGCCTGCCACCGCTACGTCGATCCATTGCTCTATTTCAAAGGTTTCCAGGCCCTCCAAACCCACCGCATGGCGCACCGGCTTCTGCATATGGGGCGGCGCGATTTTGCCAGTTACTTGCAAAGCCGATCGTCGATGATTTCGAGTGTTGATATCAATCCGGCTGCCAAGGTTGGCAGGGGCATCATGATCGATCATGGCCATGACATCGTGATCGGTGAAACTACCGTCATCGAAGACAATGTCTCCATCCTTCAGGGTGTGACTCTTGGAGGTACCGGCAAGGAAACCGGCGATCGCCACCCGAAGATCAGGCACGGCGTGCTGATTGGCGCTGGCGCCAAGATTCTCGGCAATATCGAGATCGGGCATTGCTCGCGGGTTGCCGCCTGCTCGGTGGTTTTGCATGATGTTCCGCCCAATCGGACGGTGGCCGGCGTGCCCGCCAAAATCGTTGGCTATGCGGGATGTGAAGAGCCCGCGCGGGCCATGGATCATCAGGTTGAAACCGTTGCGGACCAGGCCGAATAAGTTTAGACCACGGTCTTTCACCCTCTAGGAGCAAGCGACCTTGAAGCCTGATGAACTTGCCAAGCTGACTAAATATTTTCGCAACACTTTTGGCTCGCAGACGATTTCAGTGCGCAAGCGGCCGCAGAAGGATGACTCCTGCGAGGTGTACATTAGTGATGAGTTTATCGGGGTGATCTCAAAAGACGAGGAAGATGGTGAATTGTCCTACCATTTCTCCATGGCGATCCTCGATATTGACCTGGAATAGCTAGCGGGCAAATTCCTTCAGAAGGATTTTCGCCGTTTCGCCCATGTCTTTCCATTCCTCCAGCCGTTGACGCGAGAATCTGATCCGTGCCATCACGCCTTCTGAAAATGGCAGGAAGCGCTCGCAGATGATTGGCCCGAGGACTGAAGGTTTCCTGTCGCATCTGATCACTTCCCCGGTTTGTGCCACTAGAAGTTCGGAGTCGGTGTAGGGGGAGTCAGCCCTGAATTTCCTGAGGATGAGCCCGGCTTCATGGGCTTCGGCGGGATCAAGATAGACACTGTATATCGGCCCCATCCGTTCCTCGAGGCCGGTTCTGCCCAGTCGGGGTTCAAGGGTGATCAACAGCCAATTCTGCAAGTCGGTGGGCAGGGGATGAACAATGTTGAGTTGCTGCCGGTCGAAGGGCCAAGGCAACCGCAGATCAATGCGCCGGGTCTTGCCCAGCAGGGGCTTGTCAATGTTCGCCACCACGGTTTCCGGCAGCGTGAACTTGGTGTCTTCCAAAGTGGCGACGACCATTTGGTCTGAAGGTGCGCCAACTGCCGGCCTGCCAAACAGCAGAGATGGATTGGGCACAAAGTAAATTGCCAGCACCACGCCCGCGAGGCCAAAGAACGTCATGGCCGCGAACAGGAGAACCCATCCCAGCGAACGCTCCCGCCTGCGTTGCAGCAGATAGTTAAGATGATGGCTGACCATGGGGTGAATCTATAGGGCGCAGCTTTCGTCTGGTCCATGACTTGCTGCGCTTCTCCCGGGAACGTGTGGGTGTGCCTGAATGATACAGGCCAAGGGGAGTTGGACATGGATATGGTCTACCTGATCTATCTGTTCGCCGTCGCGGTTGGCATTGCCGCCGCTGGCGTGACCGGCAGTGTTTGGGCGTTGGCGACAGGGGAAAGCCCGCGTTTTGGTCTGTTGCTTGAACCAAGCCTGATGGCACCCATACGGGCTTTGGCAGTAGTCATCTACGCGCCAATTCTGTTTTTGTTTGCAGCCTGGCGCCATATCGGGAGTGCCATTGTGGGAATGCTGCTGGTTATCGCAAGTTTGGGCTGGAGCTTTTTGCAGGGTGTATTTATCCTGACGCAATTCTTTGGCGTCATCTGAATGGAAAGCTCCATGACCATCTATACCCTCGACGGCATTGCACCTGAACTGCCGGAGGAGGGGACCTATTGGATAGCCGGGAGTGCCGACGTTATCGGCCGGGTCCGGTTGGCGCGCCACGCCAGCGTCTGGTTCAATGCGGTTCTGCGTGGCGACAACGAACTGATCTCGCTGGGTGAGGGTAGCAATATTCAGGATGGCTGCGTTTTGCATACGGATATGGGGTCTCCACTGGCGATCGGCAGGAACTGCACCATTGGCCATAAGGCCATGCTGCATGGTTGCACCGTCGGGGACAATTCACTGGTTGGCATTGGTGCTGTCATATTGAACGGTGCGGTGATTGGCCGGAATTGCCTGATTGGAGCCCATTCCTTTATTCCCGAGCGCAAGGTCATTCCCGACAACTCGCTGGTAATGGGGAGCCCGGGAAAAGTTGTGCGCGCGCTTGACGCGGAGGGTATCGCGCAACTCACTGCGGCTGCTGCGAGCTATGTTCGAAACTGGCAGAGGTACGCCCAGAAAATGCGGACTGTCTAAGATTTGGTTTTTTTCACTTTTTTTGATTTTGCCGGAAACTGAGAGATCGTATGATCGGTGTCATTGAGCAGGCTCAGGGCGGCCCGGCGGGCGGCTTGGGCATTTCCGCGGGCCACTGCTTTCAGAATTCCCTCGTGTTTTGGAATAAACATGTCGGGTTCAGGGTTATGGGTGGAGGTGAACTCGAACATGTTGGTGAGTGCTGACTCAATCATGATTCCAAAGGGTGTAAGCAATACATTGT
>JBAVOA010000653.1:0-4925 GCA_049691635.1 Aestuariivirga sp.
GGTTGAGCGCACGCCCGCAACATCACTCAGATCCGTGATGGGAACGGGAAGGCCGGCGAGAAGCCCGCGTTCGCTTATTGGTTTCTTCATCAGTTCGCGGGCATGGGCACGGGCCCGGTCAAAACAGAGGGTGGGCAAGGCATTCACCTTGCTATCGACCTGAGAAATGCGGGCCTCCAGCGCATCGAGACAATCCAGGGGCGAAATCTCGCCGCTTTTCAGGCGCGCGTGGATTTCATTTGCGGTGGACCTATAGAGTTCAGACATCTGGCATTCCCAATTTGCAGTGCTCGGTGAATATGTTTGCCCATGGGGGCAGAGAAAGAGTAACACTGCCCATAATTTACCCAGGAGACAATCATGAATGCACCCGTCACTGCCGCGCCCGGAATGAACAAGAAGTGGGTTGAACGGCGCGCCAAGGCGGTTTCGCGCGGCATTGGCATGGGCGCTCCGGTGATGGCGGCGCGGGCCGAGAATTCAGAAATCTGGGATATAGAAGGCAACCGCTATGTGGATTTCGGCGGCGGCATTGCCGTGGTCAACACGGGCCACAGGCATCCGCTGGTGATGAAGCGCGTTTATGAGCAGCTTGAGAAATTCACCCATACTTGCGCCATGGTGATGCCCTATGAGCCTTTCATTGAGGTGTGCGAAAAGCTCAACGCCATTGCGCCCATGTCCGGCGAAAAGAAATCGGCACTGGTGACCACGGGCGCGGAGGCGGTTGAGAACGCCATCAAGTATGCGCGCTGCTACACGGGCCGCTCCGATGTGATCGCCTTCCATGGCGGTTTCCATGGCCGCACGCTTCTGGGCATGGCGCTCACAGGCAAGGTTCTGCCCTACAAGGCGAAGTTCGGGCCGATGCCCGCGGGCATCTGGCATGTGCCGTTTCCGGTGGAACATCACAATATCAGCGTGGATGATTCCATTCATGCCATCGAGATGCTGTTCAAATGCGATGTGGAGCCTTCGCGGGTTGCCGCCATCATCATCGAGCCGGTGCAGGGCGAAGGCGGCTTCTACATTGCGCCGAAGGAACTGCTGATGCGGTTGCGCAAGCTTTGCGACGAGCATGGCATTGTGCTGATTGCCGATGAAATCCAATCGGGCTTCGGGCGCACGGGCAAGTGGTTTGCCATGGAGCATTTCGGCGTGGAGCCCGATCTTGTCACGGTTGCCAAGTCGCTGGCCGGCGGCTTCCCACTGGCGGGCGTCGTGGGCCGTGCGGCGATCATGGATGCGCCGGATCCCGGCGGCATCGGCGGCACCTATGCGGGCAACCCGGTGGCTTGTGCGGCAGCGCTCGGCGTGTTCGAGGCTTTCGAGACGGAAGGCCTGATGGAAAAGGCGGAAGCCCAGGGCAAGAAGATGATGGCGCGGATGAAGGCGATCAAGGCCAAGGGACGCGGCATGGCGATCGGCGATGTCCGCGGGCTCGGCGCCATGTGCGCGTTCGAGCTGGTGACCGAACATGGCGGCAACAAACCCGATGCGGGCGGGGCCAAGGCGCTGGCGGCCAAGTGCCTGGAGCGCGGGCTGCTCATCCTGACCTGTGGAATTTATGCGGACACGGTGCGTTTGCTGACGCCGCTTACGGCCTCCGACATGATTCTGGATGAAGGACTGGATATTCTGGAAGCAGCGCTGCTGGGCAACTAAATAGACCCATCATCGCCGGGACCAGCCGGGGATAACAGATTAAAAGCAAAGGAACCGGACTTGACCAAGCTCTCCAATATGGCCCATCGCGACATTGAAACGGTGTTGCATCCCTATACCAATCTGGCGCGGCACCGGGAGGTTGGGCCGCTTATCCTCAACGAGGGGCGCGGCATCTATCTCTATGACGACAAGGGCAAGCGCTACATTGAGGGGTTGGCCGGGCTTTGGTGCACGGCTTTGGGCTATGGCAATGAAGAGATTGTCGATGCGGCGGCGCAGGCCATGCGTAAACTTTCCTTCAGCAATGTGTTCGGCGGCAAGTCCCATGACGGGGTGATCGAGCTTTCGGAAAAGCTGAAAGAGATTGCACCCTGCCCCACGTCAAAGGTGCTGTTTGGAACTTCGGGCTCGGAAGCCAATGACATGCAGATGAAGCTCACCTGGTATTACAACAATGCCAGGGGGAAACCGGAGAAGAAGAAAATCATCGCCCGGATGCGCGGCTATCACGGGGTGACCATCGCCTCGGGATCGCTGACGGGGCTTGCCATGGTGCATACGGATTTCGACCTGCCGATCAAGAATGTGCTGCACACGTCATGCCCGCATTATTATCGCGGTGGCGTTGATGGCGAAACGGAAGAGCAGTTCACCGACCGCATGGCGAAGGACCTTGACGATCTGATCCAGCGCGAGGGGCCGGAGACGGTTGCGGCGTTTATCGCCGAGCCGGTGATGGGGGCCGGCGGCGTTGTGGTGCCGCCCATGAGCTATTTTCCGAAGATCAATGCGATACTGGCAAAATATGACGTGCGCTTCATTGCCGATGAAGTGATCTGCGGGTTTGGCCGCACCGGCAACTGGTTCGGCACGCAGACCTTCGGGATGAAATCAACTTCCATTTCCGTGGCCAAGGCCATCACCTCGGCCTATTTTCCGATGAGCGCCATCACCATTGAGGAAGACCTGTATCAGGCGATGGTGGACGAGAGCAAGAAGATCGGCACCTTCGGCCACGGCTTCACCTATACGGCGCATCCGGTGGGTTGTGCGGTGGCGTTGAAAACGATTGAGATCTATCAGCGGGATAAAATCGTCGAGCATGTGCGCAAGGTAACGCCCGTATTCAAGGCAAGGCTGGACAAGCTGGCGGAACATCCCCTGGTGGGTGAGGCGCGGGGCGTTGGACTCATCGGCGCGCTTGAGTTGGTGGCCGACAAGAAAACCAAACGGGCCTTTGATCCGAAGAAAATGGTTGGCGCGAAGTGTGTGAACTTCCTGCAGGAGCTTGGCCTGATCAACAGGGCGATGGGCGATTCGGTTGCCTTCTGCCCGCCGCTGATCATTACCACGGAAGAAATCCATGAGATGTTCGACATGGTGGGCGCGGCGCTCGACCAGACCGAGGCCTGGGTGCACAAGGAAGGACTGCGTCACCAGTAGAGCAGCGCGATAGCAACGAAGTGGCAGGCCGCGGCGGCGGTGACGAAGCCGTGCCAGATGGCATTGTGGAATTTCAGGTGGTCCCGGACGTGGAAGATGACGCCTGCAGTATAGAGAACGCCGCCCGCGGCGATCAGGACAATCACCGTTGGCGGCAGCACCTGCAGAAAATCCGGCGCCGCGATGACGCCGACCCAGCCGAGGGCGAGATAGACCAGGATGGCCAAGCGGTCGAAGCGGCCAGGGAACAGAAATTTGATGCCTATGCCGATTACAGCGCCAATCCAGGTGATGAGCCCTAGCCTCCAGCCTTGCGCGGCATCGGGCAGATGGGGCAGCAGGGGCGAGTAGGTGCCGGCAATCAGCAGATAGATGGCACTGTGATCAAAGCGGCGGAGGATCCATTTGAGGTGCGAGGGCGGCGTGAGATTGTAGGCGGCGGAACAACTCACCATAGCGACGAGGCCAAAGAGATAGGACGCCAACACCCAACTGGCGCCGGCACGGCTGAGCAATATGATGCTGCCCGATAACGCAGCGACAACGCCGATGGCATGAACCGTGGCGTCGGCCCGGACTTCGTCCGGGCTATAGGTCCTGTGCCCGGCGAAGAAGGGATGCATGGTGCCTAATGCCGCTCAATGGGAATGACGAAACGGTCGCGCCGCTCGCCCTTGCGGAGCAGGCTGACCCGCACCGATTGGTCGACGCGCTCGTGATTCAAAAGACGCAGGAGATCGTCGATGCCCAGTACCGGGGCATCATCGATGGCAATCAGGAGATCGCCGGACTGGATGCCTGCGGTTTCGGCCGGGCCATCCTTGAGCACGTTCAGGACGCGCACGCCGGCTTCCTGGTCGATGCCGGAAAAGCGTGCAATGTGTCTTGGAATGGGAGTTGCCGCTCCTTCAATGCCGAGGCTGGCGCGGCGCACGCGGCCATGCTGCAAAACCTGGGTCAGCACATAGAGCGCTGTGTTGGCTGCCACGGAAAAGCAGATGCCCTGGGCGCCGCGAATGACCGCCGTGTTGATGCCCATCACGCGGCCTTTGGAATCCACCAGCGGCCCGCCGGAATTGCCGGGGTTCAGCGCCGCATCGGTCTGGACAACATCGTCGATCAGCCGTCCGGTGGAGGCGCGCATGGAGCGGCCGGTGGCACTGATGACACCCGCCGTCACGGTCTGTTCAAAGCCCAGCGGATTGCCGATGGCGATGGCCAGTTGGCCGGGCCTGATGGATTTTGAATCGAAGAAGGAAAGCGCTGGGGCTTTCAGATGGACATCGGTCCGGAGCACGGCGATGTCGCTGTGAGGATCCTCGCCGATCAGCCGCGCAGCGGATTTCTGGCCATCGGCCATTGCGACTTCAATGGCGCTGGCACCGCTGACCACATGGCTGTTGGTGAGGATCAGGCCATCGGAGGCGACCACAAGGCCGGAGCCTACGCCTGCGGGCGTTTTACCTTTACGCACGCCGATGTGAACCACGGCAGGGCCTGCCCTTTCGACGGCAGCCATGACGGCACTCGAGTAAGCATCCTGTAACTGGATTTCCGGATCGGTATCCTGGGGTGCGGCAGAGCCGCTGTTCGTAACATCGTCAAGCATAGGTGAACTCCTACGCCAACATATGGGGAGACGTTAAAACCCTGCCAAGGCCTGTCGCAGGCTGGCGAAGAGACCAGCACGCGCGGAAGCCGAGAAGTTTCCCGCGCGCGCCGGCTATCGCGTATTATTTGCCGACCAAAAGCGCATCAACCGCGGCACGGCTAGCGTCGGTGACGGGAAGCTTGTTGGCGGCGGCATTGAGTGC
>JBAVOA010000654.1:0-2695 GCA_049691635.1 Aestuariivirga sp.
ATATAGTGTCGGAGCGCACGGTTCCAAGCG
Source organism: Aestuariivirga sp. (assembly GCA_049691635.1). Taxonomy (GTDB): domain Bacteria; phylum Pseudomonadota; class Alphaproteobacteria; order Rhizobiales; family Aestuariivirgaceae; genus Aestuariivirga. The sequence continues at coordinate 31 of JBAVOA010000654.1, forward strand.
ATAAGTTTTGCCTAATTTTTGAGCAGTTTTTTGTGCGGTTTTGGACGGGCCCAAACGTTATCCACAGGCACTCGATGGAACCCTATGAATTCAAACAGCTATTCCACTCATAAATCACGCTTGTAATAAAATTTGGAAGCCTTTACTTAAGAGACTCGAAAAACGCAGCCACCGTATGCGCTGTGGACATGGGCAGGCAAAATACAGGGGGGGCAATGGAGTATTTTCTCCAGCAGCTCATTAACGGCGTCACGCTCGGTTCCATCTACGGTCTCATCGCCATCGGCTATACGATGGTCTACGGCATTATCGGCATGATCAATTTTGCCCATGGTGACGTGTTCATGGTGGGCAGTGTCGTAGCATTCATTATTGTTTTGGCATTTGGTTTAACTGGGGGTACCGGGCCATTCATGCTCATACTCGCACTGGCCTTTATTGTCATTATCGCCATGATTATCGCTGCGGCTTACAACTGGTCCATCGAGCGTCTGGCATATAAGCCCCTGCGCGGGTCTTTTCGCCTTGCACCACTCATTTCCGCGATCGGCATGTCCATTGTGCTGCAGGAATTCGTCCGCATCGCCCAAGAGGGCCGTCCCAAGCCAATTCCGAGCATTATTGATGGCGGATTTGAAATCATGCATCGATCCACCGAAAGTGGCGAGTTCATCGTAAGAATTTCGAACATGCAAATTATCATCATTATTTCCACGCTCGTGCTGATGGCTATTTTTACCGTCCTCATTCAACGCACGGCCCTGGGCCGGGCACAGCGCTCCTGCGAGCAGGACATGAGGATGGCGGCCCTTATCGGCATAAACGTGGACCGTACCATTTCGATCACTTTCATCATGGGGGCTGCCCTTGCCGCGTTCGCCGGCATTCTGTTTCTGCTTTACTATGGCTCGACGGGATTTTTCGTAGGCTTTCTCGCGGGCATCAAGGCCTTCACGGCAGCGGTGCTGGGCGGCATTGGTTCAATTCCAGGCGCCATGCTGGGCGGGCTGATCATTGGTCTCGTTGAAGTCATGTGGTCGGCCTATTTCACCGTCGAGTACAAGGACGTGGCCGCATTCACCCTGCTTGTCATCGTGCTCATCTTCTTGCCGCAAGGCCTGCTCGGCAAACCTGCTGTGGAGAAGGTTTAGTCATGCCGCTACCTGATCAGATACCGAACGCAAGAAAGTATGACTGGCCTGCCATTACGAAGGATATCGTCGGCTCGGCGATCATTACGTTCCTCATCCTCACGCCAATCGTTGCATTCAAGACAACTCTCGACCAGGGGGCCTTGACCTATTCATCACGCTGGCCACTGGTGCTTATCCTGACCGCCGTTGTGCTCGTTGGGCGGCTTGTTTTCCATCTCTTCGTCTGGAACCGCGTGGAGTCCATAAAACCGCCAAAGGCGCGGGGCGCTCGGCCAACGCTTTTGTCAATGATCGGCAAATACATTGGCCCCATCATGCTGGTGATTGCCCTTGTCCTGCCCTTTGTGGCCCACCTGTTTCCCATGAGCGACAAACGCATAATCGATCTTGCGATCTATGTCCTGACCTACATCATGCTGGGCTGGGGGCTCAATGTTGTCGTGGGCCTGGCCGGACTTCTCGATCTCGGTTATGTGGCGTTCTACGCTGTCGGCGCTTATGCCTATGCTCTCCTTTCGACGGTCTATCTGCCGCAATGGTTTGGCGCCGGCGTGGTGCCCTGGGCCTTCTATCTGACACTTCCGCTTGCTGGCCTTCTCGCTGCAACTTGGGGTGTCATACTGGGCTTCCCGGTATTGCGCCTGCGCGGTGACTATCTCGCCATCGTTACGCTTGCCTTCGGAGAAATCATCCGCCTTGTCCTGGTGAACTGGTTTGACTTCACCAACGGCCCACAGGGAATCCAGGTTCCGAAAGCAACTTTCTTTGGATTGCCCTTCAAGGATGAACCCGGCGGCTTCGCTGCGTTCTTTGGCATCCCGTACGACCGCATCCACTTCTACATTTTTCTCTATTACGTCATTCTGGCTTTGGCGCTGCTGACCTTTGTGGTGACCAATCGCTTGCGCCGCTTGCCAATAGGCCGCGCCTGGGAAGCGCTGCGTGAGGATGAAATCGCCTGCCGGGCACTGGGCATCAATACGACAAACACGAAACTCACGGCATTCGCTATCGGCGCCATGTTTGGAGGCTTTGCCGGAAGCTTCTTTGCCGCCCGCCAAGGGTTCATCTCACCTGAGTCCTTTGTTTACCTCGAATCCGCGATCATTCTGGCCATCGTGGTTCTGGGTGGCTTGGGTTCGCAAATCGGCATTGTATTCTCAGCAATTGCGATCATGGGTTCATTCGAACTCTTTCGCGAAATGAATTTCCTCAAAGCCATATTGCCTGAGGGAACGGATCCTATCCAGTTCCGCATGCTGGCCGTCGGTCTTGCCATGGTCCTGATGATGCGCTTCCGCCCACGGGGATTTGTCACGAAACGCGACCCCACGGTTTATCTCAAGGAAAAAAAGGCCGTCTCGGGAGATCTGGTTTCGCAGGGGCACGGCTAATGGCAAACCGGGATTCAAGCTCGGTGCTCCAGGTGGAGCGGCTTACGATGCGGTTTGGCGGTTTGACAGCCATCTCCGAATTGTCCTTCGATGCGGCGCGTAAACAGATCACAGCCC
>JBAVOA010000655.1:0-4207 GCA_049691635.1 Aestuariivirga sp.
GTCCAGAAGCCCTTTTACCTGTTCACACTGCATTGCTGTTTCCTCGATCCAAATATTTTTCCATCAGCACCCTCAATTCGGCGCGCGCACGCGAAAGTCGTGACATCACTGTACCAATGGGCGCGCCGATGATGCCCGCAATATCGTCGTAGGGGAGCTCTTCAATCTCCCGTAGAACGATTACTTCGCGAAAGGCTGGCGGAAGCGCAGCGAGTAAGTCATTCAGCATGATCTGATTGGATGCCGAAATAATCGCCTGCTCGGGCGTTGGGACTTTGGACGTGAGAGCGTCACCTACTTGCGCGCCACCCGATTGGGCAACCAACGCTTCATCAAGTGAAATGACGTTACGCGCCCGATTGCGCTCCTGCAGCCTCCGATAGCAGACGTTACGCACTATTGTAAGTAGCCAGGGCCTGATGTCATCGCCGCGTAACTGGCTGAATGCTCGATACGCTCTGATAAACGCGTCCTGCACAGCATCCTCGGCATCGCTGCGCTGGCGCAACAGTGAATAGGCGAGATTATATGACGCCGCCATGTGCACCATCGCCTGCCGTTCAAATTTAGCCTTGTCAGTCATTAGGGCGTCACACATTAACCCGCTGAAGGTTATCACAATTCTGCATGAGATGATGACTCAGACCCTTTCCTACTTATTCCATCGACCCCGAGAGATCTTTTCAAATTAGATGACGTCGCCACGGAATAAAAGTCGAGTTGGCAGGCTCTAAGTTTTTACTGGTTGCCTAGACAAACCTGGAAACCATGAACGCACAGATTCATCTCTAGCCAAGGAGCTTAACATGTCTCAAATCAATCGCCGCAACCTAATCGTTGGGGCGGGCCTTGCCACAGCGTTTGGCATGCCCTCACGCCTCATCATAGATCCAGCCCTGGCGCAGGTGACAGCTGACCCCGCAGAACCCTATTTTACATACAAGGTCGGCGACGCTGAAATCACTGCCATCTATGATGGCATTCAAGAAAAGCCCCATGACCCTGCCTTCATTGCCAATGCCTCAATCGACGACACAAAAGCGGCGCTCAAACAAGCCGGCTTGCCGGCTGAATTTGTTTCAATTCCCTACACTGTGTCGGTGATCAAGCTTGGAGGGAAGGTCATCCTATGCGACTCTGGCACGGGTGGCCAGGTTGCCCCCACCGCTGGAAAATTCATGGGCAAATTCAAAGCCGAAGGCTTTGACCCCGCAAAGGTAGATACCATCCTGATCTCACATATGCATCCCGATCACATCTTTGGATTGATGGAGAAAGATACCAACAAACAGGTTTTCCCCAATGCTGAGATCATTGTTTCAGATGCTGAATACAAGTTCTGGACTGATCCCGCTGTGATCGACAAACTACCAGAAAAGCGTAAAGGTTTGGCCAAGCGCATCCAGGCCACGTTTCCAAAATGGAAAAACGTCAAGCAAGTCAGGGGCGAGGCCGAGGTGGCTCCTGGCATCCACTTCGTCAACGCGCCAGGCCATACACCGGGCCACCGTGCCTTCCTTTTGGCGTCAGGCAATGAACAGCATATGTTCTCCAACGACACATGCTACGTACCAGCCTTCGGTGTGAACCACCCTGAATGGCATGGTTCCTATGACCAAAACGGCGACATGGCCGAAGCTACCCGTCGTAAGCTCATGGATCGCGTGGTTGCCGATAGCATTGCCCTTAGTGGGTATCATTTCCCTTTCCCCGGTACTGGCAAGATCGTCAAGGATGGCGCTGGTTACGCGCTGATCTCAGACAAGGCCTGAGTCCTCACTTAGGGCGGCGCTCAACATGATGTTGGGCACCGCATTCAACTCATCCACACGGAGTCCAGAATGAAAAACAAACCACCTAAACTATCAATCATCGTCGCAACAACGCTGATGCTCTCGACATCAGCATTTGCTGTCGATACCAAGACGACAGCTGGTGTGCCAGATCTTACCTCCGTTCGCGCCAAAATTGAGGTTGAGGATTTCGCGGCCGCCATTGATGAACTCACGCCCATGCTTGAGACGAGTCCAAGTGCCGACGTCTACAATCTCATGGGGTTTTCACTTCGCAAGTCCGGCGACCTAAAGCAGGCTCAAACATTTTATTCCAAAGCCTTGGATTTCGATCCCAACCACAAAGGGGCCCTCGAGTACCAGGGCGAACTCTACCTTCAAATCGGCGATATCAGTCGAGCCAAGGCCAACCTCACGAAGCTGGCCGCCTTATGTCCAACGGGTTGCGAAGAGCGTGGCGACCTTGAAGCGAAAATTGCAGCGGCAGCGACGGTGAATTGAAATGAACTTCAGACAACGAGCATTGTCTCTTGAGCCGCTCTTTCTGATGGTGGGGCGGCTCCTCATTGCCATCATCTTCTTGCATGAAGGCATCAGCAAAATTATGAATTATACAGCCGCATCGGACTATGCCGAAGCCGCCGGTGTCCCTGGTGCACTGCTGCCGGTCGCCATCATCACTGAGCTTGCTTGCGGCGTGATGATCTTGACTGGCTTTTATACAAGGATCGCCGCATTTCTGCTCTCTGGCTTTTGTGTGTTTACGGCACTGGTGTTTCACACCAATTTTGCCGATGGCAACCAGCTTTTGCATTTCGAGAAGAACCTTGCGATGGCAGGCGGCTTGCTCGCCTTGATGGTTGCAGGACCTGGAAAGTGGAAGTTTCGAACAATGCTGTAAGAATGACCGTGCGTTCGGGGTTTCATTTTGCTTGGTTTGTCGCGAACTGGTCCGCTTAGGCCAATTAAGTGCCACAAAGCAGCCTTGACGCTTCAGCATTCCGCAACTGGCCCGAAGCGTCTGATTATGCGGTTAGGTGGGTGGGCTGCTTTCAATGAGTAAGCGGACTTTGTGCGGGCATGGCCTAATCGGCGTGATTGACCCTGAGCGGACATCCATACTCAGGATGACTGGCAGGCATGTCTCAAGATGTGTTTTGTCAGGATTTCGATGGTCAATCCACTTCCAGAGCTCGTCGTACGAAGTAAGGATAGAGACTCTTTGGCTGGCCCGGGGTTTAGATGAGTGTACTACTCCGCCGGAACGGTCTTTTGCGAAGGAACATTGCCAGATATGTTCTCCTACGGGCTATCACCGGTCGTTAGAGAAGATCGGGTAGAAATGCCTTGGCCATCCGGAGCCATGCCCTTCAGGAACTTGAAGAGATCACTGTCCGTCGATAGAACCAAGGTCGTATTTGCCGAGATGATAGATTTGTATGACTGCACCGTCCGGGTGAACTCATAAAACTCCACGGCTTGTGGACTCTGGTTGTACGCACTTGCATAGATTTCAGTGGCCTTCGCATCAGCGACGCCACGGATTTCCTCGACCTGGCGATAGGCTTCAGACTGGATTTTGTTCAAGTCACGTAGGCGGTTGCCACGGATCCTGGCGGCCTCGCCGTTGCCCTCCGACAGGAATCGCTCCGCGATCTGCCGACGCTCGCTTATCATGCGATCGTAAATCTTCGGGCGCACGCTCTCGTTATAGTTGATGCGCTTGAACCTTATGTCGAGCAGTTCGATGCCAAACACCCTGACCTTCTCGGCAGCTGCGGTAAAAATTTCCCGCTCGACCAGTTTGCGTCCCTTCTGGATCGGGACCAATGAACCCAGGTCAATTTTCGCATTGGTGAGTAGGACATCACGCAGCGGCACACGGTCCTTGGTGGTGCGGATGATCTCGATCAACTCATGCTTTGCGACAGCATTGCGGGTTTCGCTGCCGAGAATGTCATCCAGACGGGACTGCGCGCTGCGTTCGTCGCGCAACCGCAGAAAATATTGGAGGGGATCCGTAATCCGCCAGCGGGCGAAGAGATCGACCGCAACGTAAAGTTTGTCTTTGGTCGGCATGTCTGAAGGATTGCCGTCCCATTCGAGAATCCGCCTGTCAATCCGATTGACATCCTGGACAAAGGGGAATTTGAACTTGAGGCCGGCTGTAGTTACAGGGTTGCCGACCGGCTGGCCAAACTGGGTGATGATCACCTGCTCGACTTCGCTCACCGTGTAGAATGAGCCCGTCGCAATAATGATTGCAACGGCAGCGATGAGAGCGAGGATGGAGATCATAAACCGGTTCATGGTTGAACTCCCTTCTGGGAGTCGAGATTCAAGAGTGGCAATATGCTGCGTGTCTGTTCGTCAACAATAATCTTGGACCGGATATCCGGCATGACCTCCTGCAG